>DASVRB010000001.1:0-5610 GCA_036388835.1 Thermoanaerobaculia bacterium
TTCTGAAGACCAGATCCGCGCCGCCGCCGTGCTCGAAGTGCTGCACGGACGGCAGCGCGTGTTTCGTAATGGCGTCGTTCAGAGCGCGTTTCGATTCGTCGTCCAGCCAGTGCTCGTGCACGATCAGCGACTCCGCGCCGAAACGCCTGGCGACGCTGAAGAGATCCTCAAATCGCTTTTCCTCCCACGCTTTGCGCAATTCCGCGTGTTGAGGCGGCTCAAAGCCCGAGGTCCCATTGAGCAGCGGAACGCGGTGCGTGGTATTGCCGACGAGGTAATAAAATTCCGCGGTTGCTTCGACAGGAAGCTCGAGAATGGGGCCGGTCGGCTTCTTTGCGAGCCAGCGATAGACAGGCGGTACTTCTCCCGGCACGTACTGCCATTCGACTGACGGAAGCACGTCCACAATCGCCAGTACGACCAGCGCCGATTTCATTGCAGCACCGCGACGTGCGAGCAGGGCCGTCGCGCCGAGGGCCACGAATACCGCCATGCCGGTATACGTCACCACCGCGAAGCGAGGAACGGCGCGAATGCTCTGATACGGCTCCAGGCGGAAGAGGGAGCTGAAGAAAAACGTCCGCATCCCGAACGCGCCGAGAAATCCGGTCAATGCCCACATCGCCGCAATCCCGGCGTCGGTAGAAAAACGGGAGCGCGCGAGCAGATCGCGCAAGGCCAGTCCTTCGTCGCCGCCCCATGCGCGCGGCAGGCGAATGGACAGCCGGAGCAGCAAGGTGGAGAACAAAACCAGGAACGGCAGATCGGAGCCGCTGATGGCGAACAGGCGGACGCCCAACACGGTCGGCGCAATACGCTCGGTCATCAGGCTGAAGGTCGCGAGCACCGCACAGGCCACAATCACGATGTCGAGAAAGCGCAACAGGCGCACAGGCGAGTCGCGTTCCGATACCGCGGCAATTACAGGCTGTCCGTCATCCGCGGTCATTGAGTCGCTGACCCGTTTTGCGCTGAACAGCGCCACCGCGCAGAGCACGAGCGGCAACACGCCGGGAAAGAGCGAGTTTTCCGGCATGCGCATCGATTCGGAAGCGAGCTTGCCGTACAGCAAACTGCGAGGTGCGGCCACCAGCCAGGCGCGCCAGCCGTTCGACATCACCTCGCCGCGATAACGTTTGAGTCCGTACTCCTTTGACACAGCGCGGTAGGGGAGCAGGAACGGCAGCAAGACCAATCCGGCAACAACCGACGCGAGTGCAATGCGCGACCAGAACTGCCGGTCGCGCCGCGGCGCTGCCGCCAGCAGGAACAGCAGCGTGATCCCGAGCGCCGCGGAGACGAACAGGAGGTAATAAACATTGGTGAGCCCATTCATCACGAACGCCGCCGCGAACAGCGTTGCGTTGCGCGCGGTGGGCCGGCGCCAGTACGCAACCAGCGCCGCAAGCGTCAGCGGGATCCAGCCGGTCGAGACGACCTGCACCTGCGGCAGGTGATCGAATTTGAACGAGACGAACGCGAAGAAGATCCCGGCGACGAGCGGCGGCACGAATCGCGGCACGAACATCCGCGCGAGCACGAACGCGCCGTAGCCCGACAACGCGAATGCGAGCAGCATGGCGAGGTTGTGCAGCGCGAGCGCCGGCACGCCGGCGAGGTGCAGCGGCAATACGAGCAGCGCGATGCCAGTGAGGTGCTCGCTATACGCGAGCGGCATCAGCGAGGGGACGAAGATCGGCGCGTCGAAGAGATCGAACGGCTGCGTGACCAGCGCGTGGCAGGTCCAGTCGAGAATCCAGGCGTTGAGCAGCGGATCGCCCGGATCGGAGACGGCGGTGTCGAGGCGCGACGCGAGCGGCCACGTCAACGCAATCGACAGCGCAACGAACAGCGTGAAGATCGCGGCTTCGCGGCCGATCCGCCGCACCATCCGTTACTGCGCCGCCGGCACGTAGCGCGCGATCATGTCGACGATCTTGTCGCGCGTGAGCGGCTTCCGCATCCAGGCGTTCGCGCCGGAGCTCGGGAACATGTCTTCCAGCGAGCGCTCCGGAAGGTCGGAGATCAGGACGATCGGAATGTCCTTTTTGTTCGACTGCGACTTCAGCACTTCGCTCAGACGATTGCCTTTGATGCTCGGCAGGTTGACGTCGAGAAAGATGATGTCGGGCGTGTTGCTCGCCAGGACGTGATTGAACTCGATCCAGCTCGACGCGGTGAGCACGGTGCAGCCTTCGCGCTCGAGAAGGGCGCGGCCGAGCTTCAGTACGAGCGGGTTGTCATCAAGAATCAGGACGGTGACGTTGGACAATGCTGGCATCGGCGCACATGATAACCTCTCGACCCCGATGACGGAGCCCGAAACACACGAACCCCGCCGCTTCGTCTGGCCCTCCGACTACTACTCCGCACCGACCCCGCCGTCGGTCCTGCCGCGCGGCGTCACCTACGGATGCGGCGCGGCCTCGCTGGTCGTGCTGCTTCTCTTTTTCATCGGCGGCGCGCTGATGTCGGCCGGCGGGATGACGCAGTTCATCGACATGGCTCTCGGCATGTCGCTCGGTGAGATGCGCGGGATGTACAGCGCCGACGTCTCGGAGCCGCGCAAGAAGACGCTCGAAGCCGAGATCGAAACGATGCGCGCGCACCTGCGGGCCGACCGGATCTCCGTCAGCAGCCTGCAGCCGTTCATGCAGACACTTCAGTCCTCCATCTCCGACCGTCGCGTCACCGGCGCCGAAGCGGCGCAACTGGAAGACGCGGCGCGGAAGATCAGCGCAACGGCCCGGCGTTGATCACGTGTTGCTGGTTGTTGGTTGCTTGTTGCTTGTGAGGCAACGGCTTGCGGCCCAGGCGCTGACTGACAAGTGACCAGCAACCAGTAACCAGCGACCAATCGCACATGTCCAAATTCAAGCTCATCTCTCCGTTCGAGCCGCAGGGCGATCAGCCCGAGGCCATCCGTCAGCTCGTCGAAGGCATCACTGCCGGCGACAAACATCAGGTGCTCCTCGGCGTGACCGGTTCCGGCAAGACGTTCACGGTCGCGAAGGTGATCGAGTCGATCAACCGGCCGACGCTCGTCCTCAGCCACAACAAGATCCTGGCGGCGCAGCTCTATCAGGAGTTCAAGAACTTCTTCCCGGAGAACCGGGTCGAGTACTTCGTCTCGTATTACGACTACTACCAGCCCGAGGCGTACATCCCGCAGTCGGATCTCTACATCGAGAAAGAGATGACGAAGAACGACGAGATCGACAAGCTGCGGCTCGCGTCGACCAAAGCGCTTTTCGAACGGCGCGACGTGATCATCGTCGCCTCGGTCTCCTGCATCTACGGCATCGGCGAGCCGTCGCTGTACTACGGCATGCTCCTCTTCTTCGAGCGCGGCATCGAAAAGCCGATGACCGAATACCTCCGCAAGCTGACGGAGATGCAGTACGAGCGGACGCCGTACGACCTCGCGCGCGGCAACTTCCGCGTGCGCGGCGACGTGCTCGAAGTATGGCCGGCCTACGAAGACGACGCGGTGCGCATCGAGTTCTTCGGCGACGAGATCGACCGGATGGTACGCATCGATCCGGTCACCGGCCGCACGTCCGGACCCGATATCGACCGGCTGGCCATCTATCCGCGAACGCACTACGTCACGCCGCGGCAGCGATTGATGGAAGCGATGGAGAACATCCGCGTCGAGCTCGATCAGCGCGTCGCCGAGCTGCGCGCGCAGGATCGTCTGCTCGAAGCGCAGCGGCTGTCGCAGCGAACGATGTTCGATCTGGAAATGATCGCGGAGCTCGGCTACTGCAACGGCATCGAGAACTACTCGCGCCATCTCAGCGGGCGCGAACCGGGACAGCCGCCGCCGACGCTCATCGACTACTTCCCGAAAGATCTGCTGCTCGTCGTCGACGAGTCGCACCAGACCATTCCGCAGGTGCGGGCGATGTGGGGCGGCGACCGCGCGCGCAAGACCACGCTCGTCGAGTACGGATTCCGCCTGCCGAGCGCGATCGACAACCGGCCGCTGTCATTCGACGAATTCGAAGGAAAGCTGAATCAGACGCTGTACGTCTCGGCGACGCCGGGGCCGTACGAGCTCGAGAAAACGGGCGGCCTGTTTGCCGAGCAGGTGATCCGTCCGACCGGCCTGCTCGATCCGCAACTGGTCATCCGGCCGGTGAAAGGTCAGGTCGACGATCTGATCGGGGTGATCCGCGAGCGGACGGCGAAGAACGAGCGGGTGATGGTCACGACGTTGACCAAACGGATGGCCGAGGACCTGACGCGGTACCTCATGGAGCTCGGCATCAAAGTCAACTACCTCCACTCAGACGTCGAGACGATGGAGCGGATCGCGGTCCTGCGCGACTTCCGCCTGGGCGTGTTCGACGTGCTGATCGGAATCAACCTGCTGCGTGAAGGACTCGATGTACCGGAAGTCTCGGCGGTCGCCATTCTCGACGCCGACAAAGAAGGCTTCCTCCGCTCGCAGACCTCGCTCGTGCAGACGATCGGCCGCGCCGCGCGCAACATCAATGGTGTGGCGTACCTCTACGCCGACAAGATCACCGACTCGCTCCGCTTCGCCATCGACGAGACCACCCGCCGCCGCGCGGTGCAGGAAAAGTACAACCAGGAGCACGGCATCGAGCCGGCGACGATCATCAAGTCGATCGAGTCCGACCTGGTGAAGATGGCCAATCTCGATTACCTCGACGTCCCGCTGCCCGGCCAGAAATCGAAGCTCGACATCGCCGGCGGCGAAGACATCGACAAAGCGATCAGCCGCCTGCAGAAAGAGATGAAGGACGCGGCCAAGAACCTCGACTTTGAACGCGCCGCGGAGATCCGCGACAAGCTGAAGGAGTTGAAGGAAGCGCGGATTTTCGTGTAGGCGGCGGGCTGGGGCCGCCGGGGTTCCTCGGTGCCTCGGTTCCTCGGTTCCTCGGGTTTAGCGATGCACGCGTTCGTGTCATTCCGCGCCTCGGCGCGGAATCCCCTGCAGAAACGCAGCGGCGTTGCGCTTCGGCAGGGGATCCCGCGCGGGATGACACCAACGGCGGGCGCTTCCAAGTGCACACACGCACGTTCCGAGGAACTCCGGTAGCGCGGGTCCTCAGTGTTAGCGATGCACGCTGTCGTGTCATTCCGCGCCTTGGCGCGGAATCCCCTGAAAAACCAGGGCCGTTGCAGTTCGGCAGGGGATCCCGCGCTGAAGCGCGGGATGACACGGACGGCGGGCGCTTCCAATTGCACACACGCACGTTCCGAGGAACTCCGGTAGCGCCGGTCCTCGCTGTTAGCGATGCACGCTGTCGTGTCATCCGCGCCTTGGCGCGGAATCCCCTGCAGAAAAACCAGGGCCGTTGCGGTTCGGCAGGGGATCCCGCGCTGAAGCGCGGGGATGACACGGACACCGGGCGCTTCCAAGTGCACACACGCACGTTCCGAGGAACTCCGGTAGCGCGGGTCCTCGCCGTTAGCGATGCACTGTCGTGTCATTCCGCGCCTTGGCGCGGAATCCCCTGCAGAAAACCAGGGCCGTTGCGGTTCGGCAGGGGATCCCGCGCTGAAGCGCGGGATGACACGGACGGCGGGCGCTTCCAATTGCACACACGCACGTTCCGAGGAACTCCGGTAGCGCCG
>DASVRB010000002.1:0-4640 GCA_036388835.1 Thermoanaerobaculia bacterium
CACATCCTGACCATGCAGCCGGGGATCTCGACGAATCAGCTTGCGGAGATGGCTGCCGCAGGAGTGACGCTGATCGTCCCGAAAAAGCTCCAGAAGGAGTACCCGCGCGATCGCCCGATCACGATGCTGACGGTTGAGCAGTTCGTTGACGACGTTCGCCGAAAGATCTCCTAATGGCCGACGTCCACAACAAGGAACAGCGTAGCCGCAACATGGCTGCGATTCGCGATCGGGACACGAAGCCGGAGATGATCGTGCGCCGACTCGTGCACCGTCTCGGCTATCGCTTCCGCCTTCATCGTCGAAACCTGCCCGGAAGACCAGACCTCGTCCTCCCGCGCCACCGCGCCGTCATCTTTGTCCACGGTTGCTTTTGGCATCAGCACGATTGCCGATATGGGCGCGTCGTACCGGCTACGCGCGCCGAGTTCTGGCAGAAGAAGCGAGGGGACAACGTGTCCAGGGATGCGCGCAACTTAAGAGCGCTGAAGGACAGTGGCTGGCGCGTTCTCATCGTGTGGGAGTGTTGGACCAGGGATACGGCCGAGCTGTCAAGCCAAGTGAAGCTCTTCATGCATGCCATCCGGCGGTAAGCACGGGCAGCTTCCGAGTGGTTCGCTGCCGCCAACGCATCCGCTCGTGAACGTGAGGTTCGAGGCTCCTATTCGATGACCTCTGCCGAGACCTCGGCGCGCTAAGAGCGCCGCCGCTCCACCAGTGACCCCCGCATTCTCACTCTCTCGTGCCGTTCCACCCGAACGTTTTCCGCCCGTGTTGTGCCTGCGTGTAGGTGCCGGTGAACGTCTTCTCACCGGTGAGGGTAAACGTGAAGGTGCCGTGCTCCTCGGGGGCGGCGTTCCACCAGGCGCCGCTCCACACGGTACCGCCGGCGGAGAGCTCGCCGTGCATCCAGCCTTTGACCGGGAGTTTGGTGGTGGCGTCGATGGTGGTGTATTCGCCGTCGATCAGAGTGCGGTCGCCGGCGGTGTCGAGCGTCACCACGATAGCGGCGGCGATGGTGCCGGCGCCGTCGAGGGTCTGCCACTGCGTGACCAGTTTCCGATGAACGCCGCGCCATCCGGGCCGACTGAGTTGCAGGACGCGAGGAGCAGGAGCACGAATGCAGCGGAAGCAGCGAATCTGATCATGAACCCTCCGGCGCGCAGGATAAAACGCCACAATGACGTTCTTCTTGCCGCGAAAATCGCTGAGCTTCACCGCCTGCACCTTCTGTCCGTCATAGTGCAGCAGCGTAAAGTCCGGCGCGACAGCGATGCTTTCGCAAGCTACGGCCTCTGCCGAAGTCGGTTCGTTTCACTTGCGGCGCGCGAGTTCCTCAGACGCGGGCGTCTGCCACTTCTTTTCACCCTCCCCTTTTTATCCGGCCGGATTGGGAAAAGCGCTGCCGCTCAGCCGTCAAGCTGAACGTACGTACGAAGGGCGTTGTTGCAGTTCAACCATCACCAACCAGAGAAGAGAAGGAGTAGTCATGACCGTACAACCTCACCCGAAAGCGATACCCGCGGCAGCCAGCGTCTTTGCGGGGCGGCTCATCAACGTCCAAATCACTGTCGACACGAACGGCATTCTGGCCAATCCCGCGGTCGGGGCCGGACAGGTCATCTTCATGACCGACAACAACGCCGCCGGCGGCTCGTCCGGCGAGGGGACGTTCGAGCTGAACACGGCCTGCAACGTCGGCGACATCATCCAGTGGCGACTCGCGGCGCAGGATGGCCACACGTCGCTCAAATTCCTGGGGATGAAGAACAGCAACGGGAACGTCTTCGGCTTCAACCCGCCGGTGCCGGAAGGCCCCTCGCTCTACCAGGGCACGGTCACGGCGACAGGCCAGGAAACGTATCAGATCCTGATCCTCGTTGCCGGGACCACGACCTACTCATGGGATCCGTACATCACCTGCAACTGATCGTCAGCGACTAAGAATGCGGCCGCGTGCGACGCGGCCGCATTTTGCGTTGGTGCGTCATGGAGGACGTTCTTCCGGCATCAGGAATTGTATTTTTCGGGCCGGCGAGTGTGCTTCATGCTTCAGCCAATCACGAACGAGCGACGGCGAATGCAGCGGTATCGGGCAAGGCTTCGCGCGTGGTCACGCGAAACGGCGCGGCGTGGATTCTCGGGACCTCGGTCGCGACTGCGGTGAGATCGGCGTTCCAGTTCGGAGCGACAGCCAGCAGCAGTGCCTTCTTGGCCGTTGGATAGGTGCGGCCGAATGGTTAGGTTCAACGTGGAGCGGAACGTTCTTCTGTCTACCCCTTGACATCCGCCCGTTCCGGCACCATCTTAACCGTATGGTTAAACCGGGTGGCGAATTACCGAACACCTCTTCCGATACCGAGGAGCGGATCCTCGAGGCGGCGAACAAAGTGTTTGTCGAACGGGGGACGGCGGGAGCGCGTACGGAGGAGATTGCGCGCGAGGCGGGGGTCAACAAGGCGCTGCTTCACTACTACTTTCGCACCAAAGAACGGCTGGCGGAGGCGGTGTTCGAGCGGATGGCCAAAGCGTTCTTTCCGCAGATTCTGCAGGTGATCATGTCCGACCTTCCCATCGAGGAGAAGGTCGAGCAGGTGGTGGAGATCGAGCTGACGCAGTTGCGCAAGTTTCCGTTCATCCCCGGCTACCTGATCTGCGAAATGAACCAGCATCCCGACCGCCTCCCGCAGTTGCTGGCGTTGATCGGAGTGAAGCCGGAAGCGGTGCGCACGCAGCTCTTCGGAAAACTGCGCACGCAGATCCGCGAGCAGGTGGAGGCCGGCACGATGGTGCCGATCGATCCGGAGCAGTTCATGGCCAACCTGATCTCGCTCTGCATTTTCCCCTTCGCCGCGCGGCCGATGCTCAAAGCGGTGCTGGGGATGGATGACAAAGCGTTCGGTCGCTTTCTCGACGTGCGGCGCAAGGAGCTGGCCGGCTTCTTTCTGCGGGGGCTGCGGCCGTGAGCAGATTCGCATCGATGCTCATCGCAGCGCTGCTCGCGACGTCCGCGATTGCACAGGAGCGAACGCTCGCCGAGATGCACGACGTCGCGCTTCGCAACGATCCGCGCATGCGGCAGCTCGCGCTGGAAGACGAACAGACGACGCTGCGGCTGCAGAACATCGACGCGGAGCGGCGTCCGGCCCTGACGGTCGAAGCGGATGCGCAGTATCAAAGCGACGTCGTCGAGTTGCCGTTCACCCTCCCCGGCGGCGGGTCGCCTCCGACCGCGCCGCGCGACACGTACGACGTGCGCCTGCGCGTCGAGCAGATCATCGTCGACCCGACCGCGGACGCACGTCGCGACGAAGAGCGTGCGCGGCTCGCCGAAGCACAGGCACGCGTGCGCACGAGTCTGTACGCACTGCGGCAGGAGCTGAACGAAGCGTTCTTCGGCGCGGCGCTGCTGCAGGAGCGGGCCGCGCAACTGCGCACCGGCATCACCGATCTCGAAGCGCGTCTCGACGAGATGCGCGAGCTGGTCGCGGCCGGCGCGGCGCTTCCGGGCGCGGCCGCGTCCATCGAAGCCACGCTCCTGCGGCGGCGTCAGGAGCTGCTCGACCTGCAGGCCAAAAGTGCAGCCGCTCGCGCGCGGCTGGCGCGCCTCACCGGCACGCCTGTCGCAGCCGAGGAGCGGCTCGTATTGCCCGAGCTCGCGGAGGCGGCGGAGCGCGCGCGACACGACATCGCCGCGGCGCGGCGGCGTCCCGAATACGAACAGTTCCAGCGGACGCGGGAACGGTTCGACGCGCGCAAACGACTCGTCGATGCCCAGCAGGAGCCGCGCGTGCTCGCATTCGGGCGCGTCGGGTACGGCAAACCCGGCCTCAACTTTCTGAACGACGGTTTCGACGCGTACGCCGTCGCCGGCGTGCGCGTGCAGTGGACGCCGATTCGCTGGGGAACGACCGAGCGCGAACGGCGCATCGCGGAGCTGCAACAGGAAGCGGTGCTCGCGGACGAAGCGGCGTTCACCCGCACGCTCGAGCGCGCCGCGGAAGGTGACGTGGCGTTGCTCGACGAGCTCGACGCAGTCGTGCAACTCGACGACCGCATCGTCGCGCTGCGCGAGTTGATTCATCGCGAGACGCTGATCCGCTACCGCGAGCGGGTGATCACGACCGCCGAGTACATCGACGCCGAGACCGATGTGCTCGAAGCGCGGCTGGTGCGCGCGGCCCATCGCGTGGAGCTCGCGCAGGCCCGCGCACGACTTCTCACGCTCCTCGGCCTGGAGGTTCGCTGATGTTCCGCATTTCTTTCGCACTCGCGCTCGCACTCACGCTCATCGCCGGCTGTCGCGAGAAAGAGGAGCCCGATGCGTGCGGCATGGTCGAAGCCGCCGAGGTGATGGTCGGCGCGGAGAGCGGCGGCAGGATCGAGTCGCTCCGCGTCGCTGAAGGCGACCGGCTGCAGGCCGGTCAGGAAGTCGGCTCCATTGAGACCACGCAACTCGGCCTCGAGCGCGAGCAGATCGTCGCGCAGCAGGCCGCCGTCTCCTCGCGCAGCAACGAAGTGCGCGAGCAGATCGACGTACTCGAAGTGCAGCGCGAGATCGCGCGCCGCGCCTACGACCGGACCCGCCGCCTCTTCGATCAACGCGCCGCGACCGCGCAGCAGCTCGACGCCGCGGAACG
>DASVRB010000003.1:0-3442 GCA_036388835.1 Thermoanaerobaculia bacterium
CCACCGCTCCACGGGAATCACCGACCGTGTTTGATTGAGGACATCGGCTCGCGCGAGTTAAAGCGGCGACTGGCGTCGCCGCACTCCAAATTAGGTCAGGTCGCCGAGGCGGTCGATCAACCGCTGCAAACGCCGCAACGAGCGTTCTTTTCCGAGCACGACCGCAACATCGAAAACGGGCGGCGATGAGCCGCGTCCGGTGAGCGCTAGGCGCAGCGGGTGAATGAGTTTTCCGGCGGACACGCCGCGTGATTCGGCGAGCGCGCGGAGCGCGGCTTCACTCGTCGTGACGTCGAACGGCTCCGTGCTCGCGAGTGTTTCGTGCAGCTCGGTGAGCTTTGCGGCGAGGTCGTCACCCTTCAGATGCTTCTTCACCGCGTCGGGCTCGTACTCGAGTGCATCGTCGGCGCTGGTGAACGGGATGAGCAGCTCGGCGAGCTCCTTCAGCGTGCGTGCGCGCGTCTTGTTCAACTCGATCGCGGCGCGCAGCTCGTCGAGCGGCATTTCGGGCGTGAGAAACGGCACGAGGTACGGATAGATCTCGTCGGCCGCCATGCGCATCAGGTACTGGCCGTTCATCCAGAGCAGCTTTTCCGGATCGAACACTGCCGGCGCTTTGTTGACGTCGCTCAGGTCGAAGAGCTGCGCGGCCTCGGCCTGCGAGATGAGCTCGCGATCGCCACCAGGATTCCATCCGAGGAGCGTCAGGAAGTTGAAGAGCGCGGCCGGGACGATGCCGAGGTCGCGGTACTCCTCGGCGGACGTCGCGCCGCTCCGTTTCGAGAGCCTTTTGCGATCGCTGCCGAGGATCAGCGGGAGGTGCGCGAAGAGCGGAATCTCGGCGCCGAACGCGCGGAACAGCACAATGTGCTTCGGCGTGTTCGAGAGGTGATCGTCGCCGCGCGCGACGTGCGTGATGTCCATGTCGACATCGTCGACGACGACCGAGAGGTGATACGTCGGATTGCCGTCCGAGCGGATCAGCACGAAGTCGTCGATCAGCTCTCCTTCGAACTGCACGTCGCCGCGAATGAGATCGTGAAACTCGATCGGCCCCGGCTCCACTTTGCAGCGGATCACGTGCGGCGCGTCGTCCGGCTGCGCCTCGCCTGCTTCGGCGCGGCGGCGGCAGCGGCCGGAGTAGCGGTACGCACCGCCCGCCTGCTCCGCGGCGGCGCGATCGGACTCGAGCTCTTCGACAGTGCAGTAGCAGCGGTACGCCTTGCCGTTCACCACCAGCTCTTCCGCGCGCTCGCGATAGCGATCGAGGCGATCGCTCTGATAGACCGGACCCTCGTCCCAGTCGATGCCGAGCCATTCGAGCGAACTGATGATCTGTTCCGCGTGATGCTGCTTCGAGCGCTCGACGTCCGGGTCCTCGATGCGCAGCAGCATCGTGCCGCCGTAACGCCGCGCATGCAGCAGGTTGAAGATCGCGGTGCGCGCCCCGCCGACGTGCAGAAAACCGGTTGGAGAGGGGGCGAAACGCAGCTTCATCGGACGAGTCGTGGGGCCACTCATGGGGCGCGGAGAATACCAAACGCCCCACTACAATGCGGCGATGCGCGATGAACGCGGCTTCACGCTTCCGGAGGTGCTCGCCGCGCTGGTCGTCCTCACCATCATCATCACCGTTTCGTTCGCCGCGTTCTTAGAGCGCAACAACCGTCTGCAGCAGGCCGCCGAGATCATGCTCGCGTATCAGGCGCTGGCAAATGAGGCGGAGTACCAGCGGCGCATTCAATACACGCTGCTCATCGACGACACAGAGTCCAGCGACACTGACTCCAGCGGCTCGGAGTTTCGCAGCGATACGAAACTCCTCGAGCCGCTCGGCGACTACGGGACGTCCGTGAAAGTCAACACAGTCCAGCCGGGAGTCCGCAACGTCACGATGACGGTGCGCTGGCGCAACGGCGAGCGGATCGCGCGGCTCACGCTGGTGCGCGTCGATACAGGCGGACTGCGGCTGTGGTGAGGCGGCGCCGCGAGCGCGGCTACTCGCTCCTCGAGGTCACGGTGATGCTCGGCGCGTTCGCGGCGGTGCTGGCGATCTTCTTCATCGCCACGGCCGAGATGCGGCAGTGGGAGAAGCGTCTTCCGATCAATTTCATGCGTCATCCGCAAGTGAGCGCCGTGATCGCGCGGATGCGGCGCGACGTCGTGAGCGCGCAGGCTCCTGATCCGTACGAGCCGGAGTTCGGCGGCTTCACGATGTCGTCGAAGACGCTCATCCTGCGCACGATCGTGCCGTCCGGCGGACTGCAGACGGTGGTGTGGGATTTCTCAGAGCCCGGCGTCGCGCGACGCCACGCGTACACCTCCACGTTGAAGGAGAGTGTCTGGACGGCGCGCGGTCTGCCGAACGATTTTTCGAGCGAGGTGAAGCTCGACGCGGTGGAGTTCGACGACAGGCCGTATGGAGTGCGCATCACCGCAAAGGACAGCAATGGGCGAATCGCGATCGATCAGATCCTCCAGCCGCGCGCGCACGACTGAGCGCGGCTTCGCACTGGCGATGGCGCTGGTGCTGGCGGTGCTCTATTTCGGCCTGATCGAGCTGCTGCTCATCGACGCTTCGCGCGATCTCGCCGAGGCGCGCCGCTTTCGGGCGCGCGTCGTCGCGCTGACGCTCGCGGAAAACGCGGCCGAGCGCGCCGCGCTCAAGATCGCGGAGGACGGTCCGAAGAACGTCGACATCAGGAAAGAAGACGAGCAGGGAAAGATGCACGGCAACCTGATGAAAAACGAGGGTGGCGAAAGAGATCCGTTCCGGCTGTCGGGCGAGGGGGAGACGGTGGGGCTGGTGCGCGTGAAAGCGCGCGTCGATCTGGTCGGCGAGGTGGAAGGAACGAAGATCCGCATCACCTTCGCCAAGCACACACAATGAAGCGGCGGGCGTCACGCGCCCGCCGTTCAGTCAATGCGTCAGAAGGTGGTCGGTGTCGGGGTTGCCGTCACCGTTTTGCGCGTCATCGAGCGTCTGCGCCAGAGACCGGCGCCGATCGCGAGTGCGGCCAGGCCGCCGAGGACCAGGCTGCTGTTGTTCTGCGCGAAACCGCGGACGTTTTTCAACGAGCCCGCATTGATCTTGCTCTGGTCGATACCGACTTTGCTCAGGATGCCGCTCAGGCCGGACGCCGCAGGGGTGTTGCCGGTCTGCGGGACGGCGTCTGGTGCGACATAGGGGTGAAACTGGCTGTTAGGATTCACATTGTCTATCGTCAAAATGATTCCTCCTCTTCAGGTTATTGGTAGTGCTAGAGGAGTGCCAAATAGATGAATTTTCAGTGAGTTAAATGAGGTGGATGAAATGTCAGGCAACCCGCGGGAGCATGTGAAGGACAAAGGATTCTGGGACGGCGGCGCTCCCGGCCACGGAACGGACCAGCAGAGCGGCGGCCGCCCCAGCGGCCACCCCGGAACCGCCAAACCGAAACGC
>DASVRB010000004.1:0-5262 GCA_036388835.1 Thermoanaerobaculia bacterium
GCGCATCGCATCATCGCTTCGGCGCCCGGTTACGCACATCGCGCGCAGCCGGTCGTGCTCGGCGCGCGTGCGACGCAGCAGTTCGCGTTCGAGTTGCAGCGCGTTGGCGATCTGCGGGTGCGTGTGTTCGACGCGAAAACCGGCACCGCCCTCGAAGCGCACCTCGTCGTCACCACCGCGGAAGGAGCGTACGTCCCGGTGCGCGCGCAACGCTCCGCGGACGGCGAATGGTTCGTGATGTCGCTCGCCGCCGGCAAGTACCGCATCACCAGTGTCGTGCACGGCTACGCGCAGAAAGTGGTGGAAGTGACGGCGCCGGGGAATGTGGAGATCGGGATGTAGCAACGTAATCCAACGTTCTGGTGGAGCGGCGGGCTTTAGCCCGCCGACCTATCGATATTCGGCGGGCTGAAGCCCGCCGCTCCACTAGAAAACGTCGCTATGCGCCCAGATTCGTCTTCAACGCGCGCAGCTCCTCGGTGAGCGCGGCGACCTGTTCCTCGAGTCTTTGGACGCGCGCGGACAGCGGCTCGCCGGTCGGGCGTGTCTCCGGTTCCGCGGGCGCGGGGGCGGTCTCGACGATCGCGCCGCCGGTGGTGTGGGCCCAGCGTTCTTCTTTCTGGCCGGGGCGGCGCGGGAGCTCGCGGACGAGCGGCTCGCTGTGCACGGCCATGTCGCGCAGCAGCTCCTCGACTTCGTTCACCGTATCGAACGACTGCAGACGGTCGCTGCGG
This sequence comes from Thermoanaerobaculia bacterium, assembly GCA_036388835.1. Classification (GTDB taxonomy): domain Bacteria; phylum Acidobacteriota; class Thermoanaerobaculia; order Gp7-AA8; family Gp7-AA8; genus QHVT01. The sequence continues at coordinate 735 of DASVRB010000004.1, forward strand.
CCGCGCAGCTCGCCGGCGGTCTGCGGGCCGCGCAGGAAGAGCAGCGTCAGCACCGCTTTCTCGCGACGCTGCAGGTGCCAGACGCTGTCGAGGTTGTGATCGAAACGGACGGCGCGTCCGCCCATCACGCGCCACACCAGCTTCTCGTCCTGCAGCCGCTCGAGCGCGCGCTGGATCTCCTGTTCCGACAACTCGAGCACCGGCTCGCGATTCGATTTCTGATTGCACGCCGCCACGAGCGCGTTGAGCGTCAGCGGGTAGTACTCGGGGGTCGAGAGCTGCTTCTCCATCAATGATCCGAGGATGCGGATCTCGACCGGATCGAGCGTGCGGGGGACGCGGGGGCGGCGCGGGCCTTCCGTATCGAGGTTGGGAACGAAGGTCATGGCGCGAGTCTATCAATCGCGCTCCGTCTGCAACCGTACGGACGCGGTGACGAAAACCGCTTGGCAATCGCTTCGCAATGGCTCAGCCGTATGACCGCACAGCCGCACCTCGCCGGAGTCTCCAGCAACAGCACGGGCGACCTTGCGGTCATGCTCACGGGAGGCGGTGCGCGCGCGGCCTACCAGGTCGGCCTGCTCAAAGGAATCGCGCAGCATTTCCCGCGGCTCCGCTTCAAGATCGTGACCGGCGTCTCGGCCGGTGCGATCAACGCGATCTACCTCGCCGCGCATCACGGCTCGCTCAAAGAGAAAGCGCGCACGCTCGACCGGATGTGGTGCGAGCTGAATTGCGACTCGATCTATCGCTTCGACTGGAAGGTAATGCTCCCCTTCCGCTCCGCGATCGCCTCCATCTCGACGCGCCGCAACAAATGGACGAAGACGCAGCCGCGCGCCCTCGTCGACACGACGCCGCTGCGCGAGCTGATGTGCCGCGTGCTCGACACGCCGCCCGGCCTGCCGATCGAAGGGATCGCGGACAACATCCGCTCCGGCGATCTGACCGCGCTGGCGCTGATGACGCTCGACTATTCGACCGGCCAGACGGTGCGCTGGGTACAAGGCCGCAACTTCGATTTCTTCGAAGGACCAAACCGCCGCGCGGAGTGCACGCAGTTCACGGTGGAGCACGTCCTCGCCTCGGCCGCGCTGCCGTTCGTTTTTCCGGCCATCCGCCTCGGCGACGCGTGGCATGGTGACGGCGGGATCCGCCTCGCCGCGCCGCTTTCCCCCGCCGTGCACCTCGGCGCGAGCCGCATCATCGCCATGTCGACCGGCTATCAACGCACCGCCGACGAAGCGCTGACGCCGCTCGTCACCGGCTATCCGCCGGCGGCGCAGATCCTGAGTCAGCTCGTGAACGCGGTTTTCCTCGACGCCATCGACGAAGACGTGGTGCGGATGGAGCGGATGAACGAACTGCTCCGCGCGATCCCGGTGCATCAGCGCGGCGGCCTCAAACCGATCGATCTCCTCGTGCTGCGCCCAAGCGTCGACCTCGGCAAGCTGGCCGGCGATTACGAGCGCTACCTGCCGCGCAAAATGAAACTGCTCGTGCGCGCCCTCGGCGTGAAGGAGACGGAGTCGCCCGACTTCATCTCCATGCTCATGTTCGAGCCGACCTTCACTCGCCGCATCATCGATCTCGGCGAGTCCGACGTGCAGTCGCGGGTCGCGGAAATCCGCGCGTTTCTCGGGGAGGACGCGGCGCTCGCCGAGCGCGAAGACCGCCGCGTCGCGAGATAGCCGTCAGCCACGCGCGAAATCCTCGTCACCGGATTTTCAGCCGTACCTCCACGTGCAATAATCCGCGCGCTCATGGCAGTCCTTCATCTCGAACTGCTCGGAGATTTTCGCCTTCGGGCGGAGTCCGGGTCGCTGGTGACGATCTCCGCGAAGAAGTCCCAGGCGATGCTCGCCTTCCTCGGCGTGAAGCCGTCGCAGCTCGTCTCGCGCGACAAGATGGCCAGTCTCCTCTGGAGCAGCACCGCGCCCGAACAGGCGCGCCAGAGCCTGCGCCAGACGCTGTCGACGTTGCGCAAAGAGCTCGCGCAGGTTTCGCAGCAGAAGATCCTGGTCGAAGAGGGCGACTTCCTCTCGCTGGATGCGTCGCTCGTGCACGTCGACGTGGTCGAGTTCGAGACGCTCGTCGCGGCCGGCACCGCGGAGTCGCTCGATCCGGCCACGCGGATGTACGGCGGCGATTTTCTCGACGGCTTCATGATCGATGAAGAGCGTTTCGATCAGTGGGTGATCGCCGAGCGCGATCGCCTGCATCGCCTCGCCCTCCGCGCGCATTCGCAACTCGTCGAGCTGCTGACGCGCGTCGACGCGGTCGACGACGCGGTGGCGGTCGCACAACGCTCGCTGCGGATCGATCCGCTGCAGGAATCGATGCACCGCACGCTGATGCGCCTCTACATGCAGAGCGGCGATCCGCTGAACGCGCTGCAGCAGTACGACAACTGCGCGAAAGTCCTCCGCCGCGAGCTCGACGTCGAGCCGGACGCGGAGACGCGCGCGCTGCAGCAGGAGATCGTGCAGCTCCGCAAAAAGCGCAACGCCGCCGCCACGCCGCAACGCGACGCGCGGAAGACGGTGATGGTGGTCGAGGACAACGTCCTCAATCGCGAGCTGACGAACGCGCTGCTCAAGAGCGCCGGCTACAACGTGGTCCTCGCCAAAGACGGCGCCGAGGCGCTGATGATGATCGGGAGAGAACGGATCGATCTCATCCTGCTCGACATCGACCTCCCCTTCATCGACGGCCACAAAGTCCTCGAAGCGTTGCACGAAAAAGGGATCGACGTCCCGGCCATCTTCATCTCCGGCCTCGCCGGCGAAGAGCCCGAAGTGAAAGCCTTCTCGATCGGCGCCGCCGACTTTATTCGCAAGCCGGTGAAGAACACCGTGCTGCTGGCGCGCGTGGCGAAAGTGCTGCGGTAACGCGCGCCCCCCGTCATCCTGAGCGTCAGCGAAGGATCTCAAAATGCGACGACCGGCGCCCGTGGGTCGGCCGTCGCTGAGATCTTCCCCAACCTGTCACCCCGAGCGGAGTCGAGGGGCCTGGGTGGGAGGGGCGGCAGGCACGTGCATCGCGCCCCTCCCACCCAGGTCCCTCGCTACGCTCGGGATGCCAGATGGGGGAATGGCAGCGCGACGGGAGTGAAGAACACGAAAATAACTACGGCCGCGCTTGCCTTGCTTTCGCCACAATCACTACATTGAGCGCATGCAGAGAGAAGACAAGGTGCTCGTCGTCGAGGACAACCCGGCGATCTGCCGCGAGATGGAACTGCGGTTCGACTGCGACTGCGCCAGCGACGGCTGGGACGCGATCGAGAAGCTCGAGACCCGCCACTACGACGCCATCGTCATCGACGCCGACGTCCCCAACTCCAGCGGCTACGGAGTCCTCACCTACCTGCGCGAGGAAGTCGGCGGCGAACTGTCGAACGTCATCTTCATGACCAACAACCGCGAAGAAATCCGCCGCCGCGTCGGCAACACCCTCAACGTCGTCGACAAGGCGAATGCGATGGACGAACTGACGCGAATGCTGGATGGGTAGCGCGCTCGCGACGCTTTGCGTCGCGGTTGTCAGTTGTCGGTTGTCGGTTGTCTGCGGTGCATCGCCTGCGCGGCACGATTCGTAAACAACAGCCGTTGTCATCAGTCAGTAGCGGGTCGACGGACACCCACACACCACCGACAACAACCTGGGCGTCGCGTTCTCAGTTCCCGGTTGTCAGTTGTCTGCGGTGCATCGCCTGCGCGGCACGATTCGTAAACAACAGCCGTGTTGTTCAGCAGTCAATGACTGGTTGACCGACACCCCACAGACAACCGACAACTGACAACCGACAACAACCCGGGCGCTAACGCGCCACTCCCACCCCCGCCCCCACCCTCAAAATCGCAGCCGCGCTTTTCTCTACATCTTCCGCGGTCGTCGACCAGTTCGAGATGGAGATGCGCATGGCGGCGCGGCCTTGCCAGGTGGTGCCGCCGAGCCAGCAGGTGCCTTCGGCCTGCACGCCGGCGATGACGTTGCGGGTCACTTCGTCGTCGTCGCCGAAGCGCACCAGCACCTGATTCAGCACCACGTCGTTGAGGACCTCGACGCCCGGCTCGCGGCGGAGCAGGTCGGCCATCTGGCGCGCCTGCGCGCAGTTGCGGCCGATGAGGTCCGACACCCCCTGGCGGCCGAGATGGCGCAGCGCGGCGTAGACCGGGATGCCGCGCGCGCGGCGTGAGAACTCCGGCACCCAGTCCACCGCGTCGCGCTCCACGCCGCTGGTCTGCACGAGGTACGCGGCCGTCGACGTCATCGACGCGCGGTGATCTTCAGCATGCCGCACGATGGCGATGCCGCAGTCGTATGGGACGTTGAGCCACTTGTGCGCGTCGGTCGCCCACGAGTCGGCGAGCTCGATGCCGTCGGCGAGATGCGCGAGCTCGCGATTCGTCCGCGCCCACAGCCCGAACGCGCCGTCGACGTGTAGCCACGCGCCATGCTCGCGCGCCGCCTCCGCGATCTCGCGCAGCGGATCGAACGAGCCGGTGTTCACGTTGCCGGCCTG
>DASVRB010000005.1:0-9752 GCA_036388835.1 Thermoanaerobaculia bacterium
CTCCGTGCTCGCTGAATTTGAGTGAAAGCGGCGACTGGCGTCGCCGCACTCCAAACTACGCCGCGATGAATTTCGTCGCCAGCTCCAGCACCTTCTCATCGCGAAGAATGCGCCGGTGCCCGAGTCCTTCCGTCGAAACGAACTTTGCGTTCGGCCACGCTGCCGCCAGTGCCACGCCCTCGTCGTGCAATGTTTCGGCGTCGCCGCGGTCGTGCACGATCAGCAGCGGCGCGGTCATTTCGCGCGCGGTCTGTTCGAGCGAGTAGTCGCTCCAGGTGCGGAGGAAGCGCTCCTCGAGACGCAGTTTCATCCGGTCGAGCACCGGCGCGGAAACGCCGAGGATCTCGCCGAAGCGGGTCACGTAATCGGAAGGATTGAGCGGCGGTGCGATGAAGACCAGTCGCTGCGCGGTGAGGCCGTCGCGCAAGGCGAGCGTGGTCGCGGCGCAGCCGAGGGAGTGAGCGACGATCGCGTGCGGCCGCGTGGTCGCGGCGGCGATGCCGCGGACCGCGTACGCAAAGTGCGGCAGCGAGGAGCGCGATCCGCTGGAGGCGCCGTGGCCCGGCGCGTCGAACGCGATCACGGAATGGCCGCTCTCGACCAGCGGACGGACGAACGGCGCGAGCTGCGAGCCGCGTCCTTCCCAGCCGTGCACCAGCAGCACCGCGGGTCCCGCTCCCCAGCGCCACGCCTGAATGTGCGTCGTCACGCCGAGGCGAATCTCGAACGGTGTGGCCTCGGCGAGGATGGCCTGTTCGCGTTCTGGCGTCCGGAAACGGCGCGGCTTCATGAAGAGGTCCGCCGCCACGCGCGAGGCGATTTCGGGTGAGGTGCGCGAAAGCAGCCCGAGTGCGCCGCGCATGAGGGTCAGTGATGCCGGGACCGTTTGTGTGTGCGCCATGTCGCGCAAAATAGCACGATCGTTCGATCAGGGAACGACGGGGGGCCTCCGGCGGCCGGGGCCATCGGCCCCGGACCCCGTTTGTTGGCCCAGCCTCCGCGACACAGCGTCGTATCTCGCGACAGAACGTCGCGGAGGCTAGGCCAACAAACGGGGTCCGGGGCCAATGGCCCCGGCCGCCGGAGGCCCCCCGTCGTCCCCTGCGCCGCGGGCGAAGTGCGTGCGTTCTGCCTAAATCACGGTGATCTTCGGATCGACGTCGCGCGCCCAGCGCTGCATCCCGCCGACCATGTTCTTCACGCGCGTGTAGCCGTTCTGCAGCAGGAACTCCTGCGCGCGGCCGCTCCGTCCGCCCGAGCGGCAGATCATCACCACGTCGCGGTCTTTCGGGATGTCGGCCATTCGCTGCGGCACCTGCGACAGCGGGATGTGCGTGGCGCTGTCGATGTGTCCCGCGTTCCATTCGTTCTGCTCGCGCACGTCGATGAGCACGAGCTCGGAGCGCTGTTCGTTCACTTCGCTGGGGGTGATGTCGCGTTCTTGCATCGGGCTGCAGAACTCCTCGTAGTCGATGAGATGGGTGATGCGATCGTGCGCGTCGCAACGCTTCTGCAGCTTCATCGTGCGAAACGTGGCGCGCAGCGCGTCGAAGAGTAGCAGACGTCCCGCCAGCGTTTCGCCGATGCCGGCCACGAGCTTGATCGCTTCCGTCGCCTGCAGCGTTCCGACCACTCCGGGCAGCACACCGAGCACGCCCCCCTCCGCGCACGACGGCACGAGATGCGGCGGCGGCGGAGTGGGGTAGAGGCAGCGGTAGCACGGCCCGTTTTCCGTGCTGAACACCGAGACCTGTCCTTCGAATCGAAAGATCGAGCCGTAGACATTCGGCCTCCCGAGCAGCACGCACGCGTCATTGACGAGATAGCGCGTGGCGAAGTTGTCGGTGCCATCGACGATGACGTCGTACTGTCCGAGGATCTCCAGCGCGTTCTCTGATGTGAGCCGCGCCGCATGCGTGACCACGCGCACTTCGTCATTGAGGTCCTCGAGCCGCTCGCGCGCCGCGTCGAGCTTTTGCCGTCCAACCGACGCCGTGCCGTACAGGATCTGCCGATGAAGGTTGGTCGCATCGACGCGATCAAAGTCGACGAGGCCGAGCGTGCCGACGCCCGCCGCCGCGAGATAAAGCGAGACCGGCGACCCGAGCCCACCCGCTCCAACGATCAGCACCGAGCCGTTGCGCAGCTTCTCCTGCCCGCGTTCGCCGAGCTCGGGAAGGATGATCTGGCGGGAGTAGCGGTTCATGGTTGCCCGAGTTCCTCGGAGTTCCTCGGAGTTCCTCGGAGTTGCTCGGAGTTTCTCGATCGCTCGACTTTCGGGGTTCTGCGGCGCCATCGCCGAACTCACTCCGAGGAACTCCGAGGAACCCGAGGAACCGAGGAACCGCCTACGGCAGCAACCTCGCCACCAGCTCCTGCACCTTCTTCCCATCCACCCGCCCCTTGAAACGCGCCGTCGCTTCCTTCATCACCTTGCCGAGGTCTTTCTTCGACTGCGCGCCGGTCGTGGCGATGATTTCGCGGATGCTGGTTTCGAGCTCTTCCTGCGTCAGCTCGGCCGGGAGGTAGGCCTTGAGCAGCTCCATTTCGGAGCGTTCTTTTTCCGCCATCTCGGTGCGGCCGGCGTTCGTGAACTGCTCGATCGAATCCTGCCGCTGCTTCATCGCTTTGCGGATGACGGTCATTGCTTCTTCGTCGGACAGCTCGTGCCCGAGGTTGATCTGTTCGTTCTTCAGCGCCGACTGAAGCATGCGCAGCGTGGAGAGGCGTTCCTTCTCCTGCGCTTTCATCGCTTCGGTCATGTCGGCGCGGACCTTGTCGGCCAGTGCAGCCATTGCGTTCACCTCGAAGCGCATTCTATTCTCGCCGCCCATGCCCCTCGACGTTCGTCGACTCCTCGAAGAAACCGGCGCGCTGCTCACCGGCCATTTCCGTCTCTCCTCGGGATTGCACAGCGAGAACTACGTGCAATGCGCGCTGCTGCTCGAGCATCCGCGCAACGCGAAGGCGATCGGCGCGGAGCTCGCGCAGCAAGTGCGCGCACTCGGCGCGACGAAGATCGTCGCCCCCGCGCTCGGCGGCGTGATCATCGGCTACACCGTGGCCGACGCGCTCGAGCTGCCGTTCGTTTTCACCGAGCGCAAAGAAGGGCAGATGACGTTGCGCCGCGGCTTCCGCCTCGAGCAGGGCGATCGCGTGGTCATCGTCGAAGACGTCGTGACCACCGGCAAATCGACGCGCGAAACGGCGGACGTGATCGCGCAGCACGGCGGCGAAGTGGTCGGCTTCGCATCGATTCTCAATCGCAGCGGCAAGGCGAATCCGTTCGACTCGGCGTACGAGTTCCTGCTCGCGCTCGATTTCGCGACATACGAAGAAAGCGCATGCCCGCCGTGCGCGAAAGGCCTCGCGCTCGACGCGCCGGGATCGCGGTTCACCTCGAAATGAGCGCGAAAATCATCACCATCGCCGGCCAGCAGAGCGAGGTCGACCCTCGCGAGCGCGGCGTCGAGATCGTCGCAGTTCGCGCCGATGAGATGGACCTCCGCGTCGACGGACGTCTGCATGTCGTGCCGTACGTCATTCAGGGGACGAGCATCAGCTTCTCGTTCGACGGCGACATCTACTTCGCCGAGGTGACGGAGAAAGGGGCGCGCGCGAAGGCGCGGCATCGCGAGCAGTCGACCGCGGCGCCGATGCCGGGGCTCGTCCTGAAAATACTGGTGAAGCAGGGCGACGTTGTTGCAAAAGGAGCCCCGCTGCTCATCCTCGAAGCGATGAAGATGGAGCACCAGATCGTGGCGCCGAAAGACGGCACGATCGCGGCCATCAACTGCCGGGAAGGCGAGTTGGTGCAGCCGGGCATCGAGCTGGTGACATTCCAATGAAAATCACGGTTGATTCAGTCAAGCTCGTCGAGGTCGGTCCGCGCGACGGTCTGCAGAACGAGAAAGTCACGATCCCCACCCAAGCCAAGATCGACTACATCACGGCCCTCGGCGACGCCGGGCTGCGGGTCATCGAAGCGGGCGCGTTCGTCTCGCCGAAATGGGTGCCGCAGATGGCCGACACCGCCGAGGTTTACGCGGAGATCCCGAAAGATCCGGGCGTCGAATATCCGGTGCTCGTGCCGAACATGCGCGGCCTGGAGCGCGCCATCGAAGCGGGCGTCAAAGCGGCGTCGATCTTCACCGCCGCCTCCGACACCTTCAACAAGCGCAACATCAACATGACGATCGATGAGTCGTTCGAGAATTACGCGCCGGTCGTCGCGCGTGCGCTCGACGAAGGGATGTCGGTGCGCGGCTACGTTTCGACCGGGTTCGGCTGCCCGTACGAAGGCGACGTCCCTCCGGAAAAAGTGCTGGAAGTCTGCGCGCGCCTGCTCGATCTCGGCTGCTACGAGGTGTCGATCGGCGACACGATCGGCGTCGGCACTCCGATGCAGGTGCAGGGCGTGATCGGGCTGCTGATGCAGGCGATTCCGGCGTCGAAATTGGCCATGCACTTTCACGACACGCGCGGCACCGCGCTGGCGAACACGCTGGCCGCGCTGGAGATGGGTATCGCCACGTTCGATGCTTCGTCGGGAGGTCTCGGCGGCTGTCCGTACGCGCCGGGCGCGTCGGGCAACATGGCCACCGAGGATGTGGTCTACATGCTCGACAGGATGGGCATCGACACCGGCGTCAATCTCGATCGCCTGGTCGCGGCGTCGGCGATCATCGCGCCGTATCTCGATCATCCGCTGCCGGGGCGGTATCTGCAGGCGTGCACGAAGGGGCAGATGCCGTTCGCAACCAGCGCGGCGGTGCAATGAGCATGTTTCGCGGTACGTGGCGCGACGGCTGGCACGTCGTGCCGCACCACGTGCTGTTCCGCGACATCGACGCGTTCGGCCACGTCAACAACGCGGTCTTCTTCACCTACTTCGAGTGGGGACGGACGCAGCTCTGGTTCGAGCTCACCGGTGGCAACGGCGCGCTCGACATCGGCTTCATCGTGGCGCACGCGCAGTGCGACTTCAAACAGCAGATCAGGCTCGAGGAGATCGAGATCGCCACGCGCATCGGCGAGATGCGCAACAGCTCTCTCGACTTCCTTTGTGAAATCCGCAAAAACAACGGTAACGATGTTGCAGCTACGGGAAAAGTCGTTGTCGTGCTCTACGATTGGGCACGCCGCTCGAAAGTACCGATCAGCGAGGAACTGCGGAGGAAAGTAGCCCAACATGCAGCCGGGACGTCTTCTGACTCATCCAGCCCTGGCGCGGCGACGCTTCCAGGAGATCGCCGGACGCCCTGACGCGCTGCTCGACCTCGTCGAGGGCTCGCTCGTGATCGCGCTCGAGGAGAACCCGTCGATCGATCTCGATCACTATCTCGACGAGGTTCACACGTGGAGCGAGGCGGTCCGCGAGCGGTTGGAAGGCTCGCGCGATGTGGAACGGATCGTCGAGACGATCAATCGTCTGATGTTCGACGAGGAAGGGTTCCACGGGGAGAACGACGATTACTACGACCCGCGCAGCGCGCTGCTGAACGAGGCGCTGGAGCGTCACGCTGGGCTGCCGATCGCGCTGTCGGTGCTCTATCTCGAGCTCTCCCGTCGCGTCGGCGTCGAGGCGTCGGGCGTGGCGTTGCCGGGGCGGTTTCTGGTGAAGTTCACGGGTCCGTTCGGCGCGATCGTGGTCGATCCGTTCGACGGCGGACGGGTGCTCTCGACGGTCGAGCTGCAGAAGATCCTCGACGGGATGTACGGCGGCGGCGTGCAGCTCCGCGAGCATCACCTCCGCTCGTTCTCGCCGAAAGAAATCCTCGCGCGCGAGCTCGCGCAATTGAAGGCTGCATATCTCGCGCAGCACGATCTGCCGCGCGCGGCCGCGTCGATCGACCGTCTGCTGATTCTCGACGAGCGCGATGCCTACGAGGTGCGCGATCGCGCCACGCTGGCGATGCAGATGCACGGTTACGCGCAGGCGATCGAGCTGTTTCAGCGCTATCTCGCGCTGATGCCGTCGGCCGAGGATTGTTCCCGCGTCCGCGAACAGATCGCCTATCTCCGCGCGTGGCTCGATCAGAATTAACGGGGAACGACGGGGCGCCTCCGGCGGGCCGGCACGGCCGGCAGCGCTTATCGAAACGCGTGCAGTCGCGAGACGCGCGATTCAGGACGCAGGCGCGCGTCCGGGCTAGGCCAACAAGCGCTGCCGCCCGTGGCGGCCCGCCGGAGGCCCCTCGGTCGTCTCCTGTTAAGATTGCGCACCTCGCGTGATTACCGGTTTCAACACAGACATCAAGCACAACGAGAAGGTCTACCACGTACAGACCGAGGACAAAGGTGTCGGCAATCCGTACATCGAGTCGCTTGTCTACGTCGGCGGGGAGATCCTCGCCTCGAAGAAGACCTCGTACGCCGAGCAACTGAAGACCGGCATCGATGACAAGTGGATCGGCGGGCTCATGGAGCAGCAGCACCGCACCATGATCGCGGCCATCAAGCGCGGCCGCTTCGACCAGCCGGCCGACGCCACCAAGACCGCGCAGAAGATCCCGATGCCGACCGTCAGTCAGGCGCTGCCGGAAGAGAGTGGCGTCGTGTTCGAAGACGCGGCCACGCCTGCCGCCACCGCAATCGACGAAGAGAAGACGCTCGATCAGGTGATCATCGATTACCTCGCCTCGGAAGCAGAGAGCGAGCATCTCGAGCTCGCGCTGCTCAACCAGATCGACTTCTTCGCCGGCACCCCGATCGAGATGCGTATCGCCGCGCGCAAGAGCCTTTCGCAGGCGCCCATTCCGGCGGCGGCGATCGAGGTCAAAGTGATCTCCACCGTCGAGCCGCCGCGCGTCATCTTCCGCGGCAAGACCGCCGCCGACGGCACCGCCACCGTCCGCTGCACCATCCCCGCGTTCCGCGACGGCACCGCCGCCGTCATCATCTCCGCCCAGAGCGCCATCGGGAACGATGAGGTGAAGCAGTTGGTGAAGAGGAAGAAGTAGGGCGCGCCGCTTTGCGGTGGAACCGAGCCTGCGGCTCGGGGGTGTCGGGTGTCTGCGGATTTTTGCCTGAGTGAGGGATTGCCCTATCGCTGTATCGGCGCGAGCTTCCCCGCCAGCCGACACCCCTGAGACACCTGACACCCGACACCAGCGGCGCAGCCGCAAACCGTGCGCAGACGCGCTGGCAGCCTTCTTTCATTACCGCCCGTTCAGATGTTTCGCACCCGCCTGTTTCGCTTTCTCGGCATTGCTGTCGGCCTTGGTGCCGTCATGTACCTCATGGTCAGTCTGTTCCTGCCGACTCCGCGGCGCCTGATCTTCGGCGTCGACAAGTCGGACGGCAGCGTGCGGCTGGTCCAGAACCGCGTCACGTTTCTGCCGCCGCATCAGTTCTACCGCCTCGATTTCGAGCGCAGGCAGGGGGCGGCGCAACGCGACGGATTCGTGCGCATCCTCTCGAAGGAGCGCGTGCCGGTCACGATCACCTATCGCCTTCGCTTCAGCATTCCGGGCAACCGGCTGCCCGATGCGCGGCGCCTCGTGCGCGATGGGTGGAGCGCCTGGATCCGCGCGCGCGTTTCGGAAGCCGTTTCGGCCGTGACGCAGCAGGTGCCGATCGAAGAATTGCTCTCGCCGACCTCCGAGTTTGCGGCGCGGCGCGACGTCCTGCGGCAGGTCGTGGCGCGGCATCTCGCGCAGAGCGGCCTGCAGGTCACGGCGTTCGAGATCGCGCGCATCGAGCCCGATCGGCGGGCACTGCTCGATTACAAACGGACGCAGCTTCGCCGCGAGGCGCGCGGCGTGGCGGGGCGCGTGGCCATTTTCGCCATCGATGGCGCCGACTGGGAACTGATCACCGAGCTGTCGAATGACGGCCGCATCCCGAACATCAAAGCGCTCGCGCAGGGCGGCACCACCGCGTCGCTGCAGACCATTCAGCCGACCGTTTCGCCGCTGGTCTGGACCACCGCCGCGACCGGCCTCTCGCCCGATCGTCACGGCGTGATCGATTTTTACGATCGCGCTTCGAAGCGGCCGGTCGACGCATCGTCGCGACGCTCGCCGGCGCTCTGGGAGATCTCGGAAGTCTTCGGCCGCAAGGCGATGGTCGTGAACTGGTGGACGGCGTGGCCCGGGCGGACGACCACCGCCTCCACGTTCGACACCCCTGTCGTCATCGACACGAAAGCGGTCGCCCCCGCGACGCTTTCCGCGCGCGTGGCGCAGCTCGACGTTCCTGCATCGACGATCGCGGGACCGCAGGTGCGCCGCTTCCTCAACATCACCGAGGCCGAGTATGACGCGGCCGTGAGTGGCGGAGCGGCCAACGATCCGGTCAATGTGTTCCGCAACACGCTCGCGAAAACGTGGACCGATCACCGCGTCGCCATCAACCTCTATCAGCAGCAGGAGCCGCTGCTGACGATGGTGAATTACGAAGGCACCGACACCGTCAATCACCTCTTCGCGCCGTATCACCCGCCGTTCCGCGAAGGGATGCCACAGACGGAGTACCGCAAATACTGGCCGACCGTCGCGAACTATTACGCGGAGATCGATCGCCTGATTGGCGAGTGGATGACCGTGCTGAGCGACGACACGACGGTCATCATCATGTCGGCGCACGGTTTCCGCTGGGGCAAGAACCGCCCGCGCGTGTCGCCGATCGGCCGCGCCGCACTGGCCGATCATCGCAATCCCGGAATCTTCATCGCGTACGGCAATCACGTCGCGCCGTCGCGCGCGAATCACGCGATCTCGCTCTACGACATCGTCCCGACCGTGCTCGCGGTCCTCGGACTGCCGGCGTCGACGGAGATGAAGGGGCAGCACGCGCAGTGGGTCTTCGACAACATCGGGCCGGTCACGTCGGTGCGCGTCGTCAGTTACGACGAGTTCTTCGCGCCGCAGCCGGTCGGTGGCGGCGGAACGAATCCGCAACGCTACACACAAGGGCTGCAGGCGATCGGACACGTCGTCGATCCGACGCGGCAGCAGCCGGTCTTCGATGAAGAAGAGCGCGCCGAGCTCGCGGCCACGCCACTGCCGCCGCAACAGTGGGGCTCGTACGCGTACTACAACAATCGCGGCATTCAACTGCGCAAAGAGAACAAGCTGCGCGAGGCGACGGAAGCGTTCCAGGCCGCGATCGATCTCAATCCCGCGCGCCCGACGCCGTACCTCAACATGGCCATGACGCTGTTCGACCGGCAGCAGTACACCGCCGCCGATCAGGTCTTCCTGATGGCCGTGCAGCGCGGCCTGCCGAACGCGGAACAGTGGTTCGTCGACTTTGCGGCGCTCTATCGCTCGCGCAACATGACCTCGCGTGCGATCGCGCTGCTGTACCGCGGCAAGCAGGTTTTCCCGCAATCCCCACGCATCGCCGCAAACCTCGGCTCCGCGCTCGCGCAGGCCGACCGCTACACGGAAGGCCTGCCCGAGCTCGAGCGCGCGCTCGGCCTGCAACCGTCGTCGACACTCGTGCTCAACAACATCGGCACCTACTACGCGCGCCAGAAGGACTACCCGCGCGCGCTCGATTTCTGGAACCGCTCCCTGAGCATCGATCCGCGGCAGCCGCAGATCAGACAATCGCTCGAAGCGGTGAGAACGCATTTGTAGCGCGTGGGGGACAGGCAATCCTGCCTGTCCCCCGTTCGTTTTCGCGACGCTGGCAGGTGGAGGACAGGCAATCCTGCCTGTCCCCCATTCGTTTTCGCGACGCGGCCCAGTGATCACGTGAGGACCGTCAATCCTGCCTGTTCCTCACCGTGTCGGGGATGTTCC
>DASVRB010000006.1:0-4571 GCA_036388835.1 Thermoanaerobaculia bacterium
CTGAGGGGGCGGGAGGCGTTTTCGTAGCGCAGCGGGGTGCGGGGGAGGCGGGCGTAGACGTTGTCGAGGACGAGTGCGGCGCGTTGGACGTGGTCGGGGAAGACGATGGCGAATTCGTCGCCGCCGAGACGGGCGAAGAGCTCGCCGTCGCGTAATTCGTTGCGCACGAGGTTTGTGAAGGTGATCAGCGCCGCGTCGCCGGCGGCGTGGCCCAGCTCGTCATTGATGGCTTTGAAGTAATCGAGATCGAGGAGCACCAGCGCGCCGCCGGTGGCGAGGTACCGCGGAAAGGCTTCGGTGAAGTGGCGGACGTTGGCGATGCCGGTCAGTGCGTCGTGCATAGCGATGCGCTGCAGCTCTTCTTCTTCGGCCACATTACGCAGCGTCAGGATGGTCGAGGCTTCGGGCTCACCGGCGAAACGGAAGACGACGCTGGTGGCGTCGTACGGGAGGTCATTGATCACGAGGCGCTGCTCGTCGAAGCGGGTGGTGCGGCGCAGCCACCATTGTGCGCCGAGGCACGTTCGGTCGAGGAGCGGCGCAACCTCCATCGCGAAGTAGAGATCGCCGAAGAGCTGTTCGGCGGCGCGGTTGCCATAGAGCAGACGTTGGTCGCCGCCAATGACCAGTACCGCGTCGGGAATCGCATCGAACGCGGCCTTCAGATAATGCTGCTCGGTCACGTCTTCAATGACCACATACGCGTACGAACCGCCTTCGTGCTCGACGGTATAGCAGCGGACATTGGCCACCCGGCCGATGCCGGCGGCGTAATAGACGGTATGCAGCGCCGTGCCGGAGCCGCGCACCAGTAATTGTTCGATGCGCTCGGGGACGGAGAAGCGGATCACGTCGGTCAATCGGCGCGTCGTCGGGAACTGCGCGTTTTCGAGGAACTCCCGCGCGAACGAATTACTCCCGTCGATGATCTCGCGCGTGGTGCGGTCGACAATCGCGGCGGGAACGGGCGAGCCGCGCATGACGGCCTGGAAAAGCGCATTGGCGCGGCGTTTGGCGCGGCGCTCCTGTGCCTGATCGAGCTCCCGCTCGAGCGCGGCATTGAGGCGGGTCATCCGGTCCTTGAGCAAATAGTCGGAGGCGCCGCTGGCCATCAGGCGAACCGCGGTGTCCTCGCCGACTTCCCCAGAGACCACAATGAACGGGATGTCGAGTCCTGACTCCTGCAATGTCGCCAGTGCGTCGGGCGCATTGAAGCGGGGAAGGTTGTAATCACTCACGATTGCGTCCCACACCCCATCCTTTAGCGCCTCCGCCATCTCATCGCGCGTCTCGACGCGGCGGATCTGCGGAGCCCAGCCGCCGCGGCGCAAGGCAAGAGTGACGTGCGCCGCGTCGCGTTCGGAGTCTTCGACCAGGAGCAGCCGGAGCGGACGCGCGGTCACGCCGCCCACTCCTCCGCCGAGCCGGTCGTGAAATAGACCGTCGCCCCTTTGCCGGTCTCGCCTTCGGCCCAGACCCGGCCGCCGTGGCGCTGCACGATGCGCTGCACCGTGGCGAGGCCGATGCCGGTGCCGCTGAATTCTTTTTCCGAGTGAAGACGCTGGAAGGGGCGGAACATCTTGGCGGCATGCTCGGGAGCGAATCCCGCGCCATTGTCGCGGACATAGAAAGCGGTCGTGCCGGCGTCGTCGCGCGCGCCGATCTCGATCCGCGCGCCCGGACGCTTGCTCGTGAATTTGAAGGCGTTGCCGATGAGATTCTCGAGCACCGCGCGGAGCAGGCGCTCGTCGCCGCTGGCGATGATGCCGTCGGGAATGACGAACTGGACGTCACGATCGGGATGTGTGCGCTGCAGCGTGCCCGACACGTCGCGGGCCATGCGCGTGAGGTCAACCTCGGTGCGATGCACTTCCACCCGCGTCAGCCGCGCCATCTGCAGCATCCCTTCGATGATGTTGTTCATCTGCGTGGCGCTGTGGCGGATCCAGTAGATGCACTCGCGGGCCATGTCATCGAGCTGCGCGCCGTAATCCTCATCGAGCGCCTGTGCGAAGCCGGAGATGCTGCCGATTGGTGCGCGAAGGTCGTGAGAGACAGTGGCGGCGAACGACTCCAGATCCTTGTTTGCCGCCTCCAGCTCGGTCGTGTGGCGGCGGGAGGCGGTGTCGCGCTGCTGCATCTGTTCGAGCAGTTTGTTGAGACTCGCGGCGAGCGGGCGGAGCGCGCCGGATTCGGCTTGCACGCGTGTGGCGTAGGTCTGGTCGCGGTAAGCCTCGTCGACGCCGGCGCGCATCGCATCGAAGCGGCGGCGCATCGCGGCTGTGATCATCGATGCGGCCAGCGTCGCCATCAAAACCGCACAAGCGGCGGCGATGGCGGCGTTTCTCATCAACTCGCGATTCCCCGTGCTGCCGGCCGCCGCACGCGGCTCGACGGAGAGCGAGCCGCCATTCGGCAGCGAGCGGAAAATCTGTTCGACGTCGGGGGAGGGAGTGCCGCTCGCCGCGACCTTCTCGCCGTTCGGGCCATAGATGGTCGCGGCGCGAATCGTTCCTGATGCGGTGAAGGTGTCGAGGAGCGGTTGCGGTGCGAGGCCGGCGGCGAGACCGTTGGCGACGGCGTCGACCGCGGCCGCGGCATCGCCGCCCGACGCGTCCTTTCCTCCCGAAAACCAGCTCACGGCGAGCACGGTCAGGAGCGCCGCGAGCAGAGCTGCCGCCAGTACGCCCGCGGTGATGTGCCGCTCCAACGGTGGTTTCGGTCGCCCGCCCTTCATCTGAGGCCCGTGCTTTGCACGCGCAGCCGTGCAAGAAATCAGCCGTTCAGGAGAGAGTACGAGAGCGCGAGTTGGGGCCGCCCTGTTCATCACGGCATTGGCCGTTCTGCCACTGGCGTGTCGCGACGCCGAGCGCGGCGCGGCTGCCGAGCCGCCGCCGATCGAGATCAAGGGGACGGTCGCGCCATTCGCCGCCGTCACCGTCAGCTCGGCCATCGAAGGAACGATCGTCGAGTTGAAGACGAGCGAAGGAGCCGTCGTGCAGCAGGGCGACGTCCTGGCGACGCTGACGAATCCGATCGTGGAGCGCGATCTCGCGTACGCGCGCGCCGCGGTGCTTGCGGCCGAGCAGCGGATGCGCAACTCCTCGGCACCCGCGGCGCCGCCGCGCGCGCAGCCCGCACGCGACGACACGCGCGAGCGCGCGGCGGCCGATCTGGTGCGGCAGAAGCAGCAGCGGCTCGAACGACTGCGCGGACTGCTCGCGACCGGTGACGTGGCGCGGCAGGACGTTGAGAACGCGGAGGCGGAGGTGGCGGTCGCACGCCGCGAGCTCGAGGCCGAGCGTGAGCGCGCGACGGGCCCGGCCGCAATCGCGGCACCGGCTGCCGATCGCGCGCTGCTCGCGGCGGAAGCGGAGCGGGCGCGCGCCGATCAGGCCTTCGCGGAACATCGCAAGGCGCAGCTCGTGATCCGGGCGCCGGCCTCCGGCACGATCGCGCGATTGCGTGTCGCCGCCGGAGCCGACGTCTACACGCGCGATGCAATCGCCGACATCGTCGACAGCAGGATCGCGCACGTGCAGGCGCAGCTCGCGCCGGAACTGCTGCGATTCGTGACCGCGGGGCGGCCGGTGGACGTGAAGCTGATGACCATGCCGCCGCGGCGCTTCCGCGAGCCGATTGCGCGCGTCAATCCGCCCGGCAGCGAAGGCGGTTCCTCGATCGTGGTGAACATCCCGAATCCCGACCGGATGCTGCAGCCCGGAACGGCCGCCGTCATCACCATCAAATGAAGATCGCGCTGACCGTTCTCGCCGCGATGTTTCTGGCGCTCGATGCGCGGGCGGTGACGCTTTCGTTCGAGCAGGTGCTGGCGCGCGCGGAAAAGCAGCACGACGTGTCACCCGCGGCTCTGCAGGCGGCGGAGCTGCTCGAACACGATCCGCGGCGGCTGAGCATTCCGGTATTGCGGATCGAGACCGGCGCGAGCAGCGCGCACAACGTCGACGTCGTGGCGCAGAACCTCTTTCGCTACGACGCACTGACTGCACTTTTGTCGGTCGATTATCCGCTGCTCGACGGAGGCATTCGCGAGAAGCAGGTGCGCGTGGCGAAGCTCGAAGCGCAATCGTTCCGGCAGCGTCTGCGCGAGTCGTCGGACAACCTCTTCCGCGAAACGCTGGAGGCGGTCGCGCGCCTCTACACCGCGCAGGAGCGGCTGCGCATTCTCAACGCCGGTCTGCAGCGCGCCGTGGCCATGCGCGAGCGCGCGCGGCAGATGCTGGAGATGCAGGAGATCTCGCACGTCACCGCCGCGCAATGGCAGGACGAGGCGATCGTCGCGGAGTCGCAGTTGCTCGATCTCGAGCTGCAGCGCCTCGAGGCGGAGACGCACGTCCGACAGCTCATGGGCGACACGGAAGGTGAGCCTCTCGAGATCGTGTTGCAGATCGAGGCCGATCCGGAGTCGCGCGCGCTGGCGCTGGCGGCCGATCCGAACCCGCTCATCGCGAGCGATCAAGGGGTGGCGCGCGCGACGATGTTGTTCGAGCGGAAACGGCTCGAGCTCGAAGAAGCGGAGGCGGCGCGCAGGCCGCAGCTTTCGATGTCGG
>DASVRB010000007.1:0-2331 GCA_036388835.1 Thermoanaerobaculia bacterium
CGATGCGCGCGACGGCATCGGTCTGTCGAACACGCGCGCACGACTGCAGCAGCAGTACGGTGCGCGTCACACGTTCGCTCTCGCCAGCAACGACAGTGGCGGCACGACGGTGTCGCTGGAGATCCCGGCGTGATTCGCGCGCTCATCGTCGACGACGAGCCGATCGCGCGGCGCGGCGTCCGCCATCAGTTGCGGGGCGAAGCGGACGTCGAGGTCATCGGCGAATGCGGTGATGGAGCGGCGGCGATCGACGCGATTGCGGAGCTCGCACCCGATCTTGTTTTTCTCGACATCCAGATGCCCGAGGTTGGCGGCTTCGATGTGGTGGAAGCGATTGGGATTGCGCGAATGCCCGCGGTCATCTTCGTGACGGCGTACGACGAGCATGCACTGCGCGCGTTCGACGTGCATGCGGTCGACTACGTGCTCAAGCCGATCGACCGGCATCGCTTCCGCACCGCCGTCGAGCGCGCACGGCGGCGACTGGCGGACGCGCCGGTGCACACAGCGATTGCTGCCGCGCTCAAGGAGCTCGGACGCCCGGCGCAGGACTACGCGAAGCGGCTCGCCATCAAGGGCGACGGGCGCGTGTTTCTCGTCGACGTCGATGAAGTCGATCGACTCGAAGCGGCGGGCAACTACGTCGAGGTGCATTGCGGAGCGCGCCACCATCTCGTGCGCGAGACGATGGCCAGTCTCGAGGCGCGGCTCGATCCGGCGCGTTTCGTCCGCGTCTCACGCTCGTCGATCGTCAACGCCGATCGCGCACGCGAACTGCAGCCGATGTTCAATGGTGACTTTGTGGTCGTATTGCGCGACGGCACGAAGGTCGCGGGCAGCCGCCGCTATCGTGCGGCGTTCGAGATGCTCACGCGCTGACGCAGTGCAGTGTGAATCATTTCTTTTGCGCGGCGTTTCGGTATGGGAGCACTGTGGCGACGGCGAATCCGTGCTCGCGGGCTGCGATGCCGAGAGAAAAAGCATCGCCATACATCTGCGCCAGGCGCGCGCGAGTATTGGAGAGCCCCAGCCCCTCGCGCGCCGGTCCGTTGCCGAGACTCGCGCGTCCATCATCGTCCACCGTGATGTGAACCTCGTCGCGTTGGACGTTCGCGCGCACGGAGACGCGTCCGCCCGTCTCCGGCAGAAGGCCGTGGCGCAGCGCGTTCTCGACCAGCGGCTGCAGCAGAAAGCTCGGTACCAGCGCGCGCTGCGCGTCGTCGCTCGCCTCGATGAGGAGCTCCGCGCGTCCGCCGAAGCGGATGTTCTCGATGGCCACGTAAGCGGCAAGCGAGTCCAGCTCCTCGCTGAGTGGCACTTCCTCACGGCTCGAACGCTCGAGAACGCGCACCACGAAGTGCCGCAGCTCCGCGGTCATTCGCTGCGCGGTGGGGGCGTCGTCTTCGAGCAGTGCGGCGACCGAGTTCAACGAGTTGAACAGAAAATGGGGGTTCAGTTGCAATCGCAGAAGCGTCGCGCGCGTACGAAGCATCGCCGTTTCGAGCTCGGCCACCTTCGCCGCCGCGGCCGCGGCTTCGCGGTAGCGCGAGTGCGCCAGCGCGGCCAGCGCGATCCCGAGGAAGAACACGGAATCGAATTGACCGAGGATCAGGTGGCCGGGACCCTGGCGGAATCCCATCGCGCGCCACAGGGCGTGGATCAATGCGCCCCAGGAGATCGGAATTGTGGCGGCAGCCAGTACGAGCGGCCAGACGCGTTTCACACGCCCACCAAGCCATACCATCACCAGCGTCACTGGATAGAACTCGACGGTCATCGATGCAGCCCATAGCACCGGCACCCATGACAATGGACGATCTCTCAATACGGCAGTCAGCGCCTGTACGGCGCTCCAGAAGAGCTGATAGACGGGGAGGATGCTGAAGAGCAGCAGGAGACGGAGCGGGAGGGACCATTCCCGCGCGACCGGTGCGAGCTCCTCCTCCCATTCCGCCTCGTCCTGCGCGACCTCGTCGGCGGCATGGATGCTGGCGACGTTCAGCGACTCGCGAAGCGATTCGGCGAACTCCTCGATGAGTTGTTCGGCACGGTCGGCGTCGATCGCGATCGTCCGTTCGATCTCCAGGAGCCGCTCGCTGACGACATGGACGGGGAGCTCGAGCCTGAGGCGATCCAGCGCCGCCTGCGCGAGGGAGCGCTCCAGTGCGACGCGTTCCTCCTCGCGCCGTTCCGACGCGCGCATGTAGAGAGACAACTGCGTCGCGACCAGCGTCACGCCATAGACCAGCACGTCCAGCAGCGTGTGATGGTGTACCCATGTGAACAGCGGTTCGGCCGGGTAGCCGCCCTCGACGACCATGATGGCGAGAA
>DASVRB010000008.1:0-3880 GCA_036388835.1 Thermoanaerobaculia bacterium
TTTCGTAACGAATCGGCGGGCTAAAGCCCGCCGCTCCACTAGGTTCCTCTACGTTGCGCGTGAGTCGTACACGATCGCGACATCCCCACTTGCCAGCGCCTGGCGCAGGGCGTCGTGGCGGAGTTTGCCGTTGTAGGTGCGGGGGATGGAGCGGGGTGCGAGGACGATGACGCGGTCGGGGGCGAAGCCGAGGGCGCGGTGGATGGAGCGCGAGACTTCCAGCGCGAGCGGCGCGGGGTCGAGGTCCGACTCGATCGCAACCACGAGCTGTTCGGTCGAATCGCTCGCGATGCCGACCGCGCACGCGATCTTCACACCGCGCACCTCTTGCGCGGCTTCCTCGAGCTCGCGCGGGGCGAGCACGGCGCCGCCGCGTTTCAACATCGCGCGTTTGCGTCCGAGGATGTAGACGTGGCCGTCCGCGTCGACGTGAGCGGTGTCGCCGGTGTGCAGCCAGCCGTCGACGATTGACGCGCGCGTCGCCTCCTCGGCTTCAAAGTACCCGGCGAATACGCCGTCACCGCGGACGAGCAGCTCGCCGTCTTCGCCGATCCGCACCTCGACTCCGGGCATGGTTCGTCCGCACGAAACGTTGCCGCGGTCGTCGGTGCGCACTCGCTCGCCCGGGCGCATTGCGGTCACGCCGAGGGTCGCCTCGGCCAGGCCGTAACCCGGCAGCACGATGCCCGGCACGTTGAAGCGACGCTCGAAAGCCTCGATCGTCGAGAGGCGCACCGCCTCGCCGCCGTTCGTGATGTAGCGCAGCGATGAGAGATCGACCGTGGCCGGATCGACGAGCCGTGCAGCGAGCCGGATCGCGAAATCGGGAGCGCCGCTGATCGTGCCTCTCACTTTCGAGACCGTCTCGAGCCATTCCGGAATCGTCCGAACGGCCGGCTCGACGATGTGACACGTCGCGCCGGCGTACACGGTGCCGATGATGAAGCGCACCAGGCCGAGGTCGTGCCACGGCGGAACCCACGCCACCAGTACGTCGTTCGCCGCGATCTGCAACGCCTCGGCCGCCGCCGCGAGCACCGCGAATAGATTGCGGTGCGCGATCATCACCGCGCGCGACTCACCCGTCGTGCCGGACGTCGGCTGCAGAAAGGCAAGGTCCTCCGAGTGGAGGTCAGGCAATCCTGCCTGACCCTCGTCTTCGTCTTCGTCGACAGAGGGGACAGGCGTGATCGCCTGTCCTCCACGAACAATCAATTTCGGTTTGACCCGCTCCGCGCGTTTCGTCGCCGTCTCCTCCGGGACGAACGGGTTGAAGGCGACGCTCGTCGCGCCGAGGCGCTGGATGGCCCAGAACAGGCGCACGAACTCCAGACCTGCAGGAAGGATCAGCGCCACCCGATCGCGCGGCCGCACGCCTCGTGCGGCCAGACCGCGCGCGAGCAGACCGGCGTCGTTCCAAAGTTCGCGATACGTAACGGTGGCGCCACGCATCGCGAACGCGATCTTGTCAGGATGATTCGCTGCACGAACAGCGAGCAGCTCGGCGAGGTGCATGGGACCGAATGGTAACAACCCGTTCTGTATCAATGCGCTGCGCTACAATCGCGCGACCGCAGCTCAATCGCCTCATTCTGAGAGGGAGTCCCGCATGAGTACTGTTCCGCAGGGCCATCCGGACAGGGTCGGCTTCACGCCCGATGGTCCGACGCCGTTCACGCCGTACATCGCTGCCGAGACCACGTCACTCCGCGAGCTCACGCCGCGCGCGGTGATCGTCGGCACGATTCTCGGCATGATCTTCGGCGCGTCATCGCTGTACCTCGTGCTGAAGGTCGGTCTGACCGTCAGTGCCTCGATCCCGGTCGCCGTCATCTCCATCACGCTCTTCCGCATCCTCGCCGGGATGGGCGCGCGCAACGCGACCATCCTCGAGAACAACATCGTGCAGACGGCGGGCTCCGCCGGCGAATCGATCGCGTTCGGCGTCGGCGTCACGATGCCGGCCATCATGATTCTCGGGTTCGATCTGCAGATCGGGCGCGTGATGTTGGTGGCAGTGCTGGGCGGTTTGATCGGCATCCTGATGATGATCCCGCTGCGGCGCGCGCTCATCGTCGCGCAGCACGGCATCCTCAAGTATCCGGAAGGAACAGCCTGTGCCGAGGTGCTGAAAGCGGGTGCGAGCGACGAGTCGCGCGCGGCCGCTTCCGAACAGGCCAAGCGCGAGCAGGAAGCGCTCGGCGGCGCCGGCACAAGTGCCAAGACGATCTTCACCGGCTTCGGCATCGGCCTCGTCTACAAGACCGCCATGGTCGCGTTCCGCGCGTGGAAAGAGGCGCCGGAGAAAATCTTCCGCGGCCATTTCAACGCGGCCTCCGTCGCAGTCGAAGTCTCCCCTGAGCTCCTCGGCGTCGGTTACATCATCGGACCGCGCATCGCCGCGATCATGTGCGCGGGCGGCGTCCTCGCCTACCTCGTGCTGATTCCGATGATCAAGTTCTTCGGCTCAGCGCTGACCGTGCCGCTCGCGCCGGCGACGACGCAGTTGATCCGGGACATGGGTCCGGGCGCGATCCGCAACGAGTACATCCTCTACATCGGCGCCGGCGCCGTCGCGGCCGGCGGCATCATCAGCGTCTTCCGCGCGCTGCCGGTCATCTGGCACGGCATCAAGGGCGGCATGCGCGATCTTTCGGGCTCGAAGGCCGGGACCGCGTCCGCCGCGGCGACGCCGCGCACCGATCGCGACATGTCGATCAAGCTCGTGATGATCTCGATCCTCGCGCTGATCGTGGTGATCGCGTTCGCAAATCCGCTGTACGTCGGCGGCACCGGCTTCGGTGCACGGATCGCGGCGGCGCTGCTGATCATCGTCTTCGGCTTCCTCTTCGTGACCGTCTCCTCGCGTCTGACCGGCGAGATCGGTTCTTCGTCGAATCCGATCTCCGGCATGACGGTAGCGACGCTGCTCCTCACCTGCCTCTGCTTCGTGGTCCTCGGCTGGACCGGCAGCAACTACTTCGTGACCGCGCTTTCGATCGGCGCAATCGTCTGCATCGCTTCGTCGAACGGCGGCACGACCTCGCAGGATCTGAAGACCGGGTTCCTGGTCGGCGGCACGCCGAAGTTCCAGCAGATCGCGATCCTCATCGGTGCGTTGGCCTCGGCATTGATCCTCGGGCCGATTCTGCTGCTCCTCAACAACGCCTACTCCGTCTATGTGCCGCTCGAGAACGCGCCGCAAGGCATCACCCGCGGCTCCGTGCAGCCCGGCGAAGTCGCGAATCCGCAGGACTTCCACGGCAAGGAGTCGCCCAACGGCAACATCGCCGGCCAGAGCGACACGCGCGAGTACAACGTCTGGTTCCGGCAGGACCCGTCCGGCGGGAACGCCGAGAAGTACCTCGTCGACGATTCAGGTAAGCCGGTCTACTACGTCGATCCCGGCATCAACGGCACGATCCGCGAGCTTCCGGGCGGACAGCAGGTCGACAAGTTCGACGCGCCGAAAGCGACGCTGATGTCGTACATCATCAAAGGCATTCTCGGCGGTGAGCTGCCGTGGGGTCTCGTGCTCCTCGGCGTGATGATCGCGGTCGTGCTGGAGCTCTCCGGCATTCCGTCCCTCGCCTTCGCCGTCGGTGTGTACCTCCCGCTTTCCTCCTCCTCGCCGATCCTCGTCGGAGGACTCGTTCGCTGGGCGGTCGACCGCTGGATCGCGAAAAAATACGCGGGCCAGAACCTCACCGAGGAGCAGCTCGTGGCGGAAGGCGACAAGAGCCCCGGCGTGCTGATGGCGTCCGGCTACATCGCCGGCGGCGCGATCGCCGGCATTCTCATCGCGCTCTCGATGGTCCTGCCGCAACTGGCGGGTTTCAGAGAATCGATCGGTCACTTCGCCGAGTCCAACCCGGTGCAC
>DASVRB010000009.1:0-5953 GCA_036388835.1 Thermoanaerobaculia bacterium
TCCCAGCTCCGCAAACTCTGTCTTTCCCTCGGCAAAGCGAAGCTCGTGAAAACGCCTGCACCTTCTCAGAAGTCGTAGCGGCCTTTGCTAATCCGGCACCGCGTCGGGTATCGTTTCTGCCGGCAATTTTTCCACGCGAATAGGGAGGTGGAGTATGTCCCGTCGGTCATGGGTGTGGTTGTTCGCATTTCTGCTGTGTTCGTTTCCCGCGCTCGGCATCACCACCAAGAGCGTCAATGAAGGCGTCACGGCGGAACAGCTCGCGGCACTGCTGAGCGGTCCCGGCGCCACGATCACGAACGTCAAGATCACCGGCTCGAATCTCGGCCTCGGCTCGTTCGCCGAGGGGGCGGCCATCGGCGTCGACGGCGGCGTCGTGTTGAGCACCGGAAACATTGCCGATGCCACGGGCGGTAACGACAGCGACGAGAGCGGTGCGGATGTCGGTACGCCCGGCCATCCTGCGCTCGACGCCATCGTCGCCCCGTTCCTGACGCACGACGCGACGGTCATTGAATTCGACGTCGTGACCGTTTCGCCGACCTTCGTGATCCGGTACGTCTTCGCGTCGGAGGAGTATCGGGAGTGGGTCGACTCCGAGTTCAACGACGTATTCGCGTTCTTCGTGAACGGCACCAACATCGCGCTGACGCCCGGCACCACGTCGCCCGTCACCGTCAACACCATCAATCACAACCGCAACAACAGCATGTACCGCGATAACGAGGGCGGCACCGGCACGGAGTTCGACGGCTTCACGACGCCGCTGCGCGCGATCGCCGTCGTCGAGCCGGGTGTCAGCCACCACATCCGCATCGCCATCGCCGACACGTCCGACTCGATTCTCGACTCCGCCGTTTTCATCGCGCAGGGCGGCATCTCGGGCACGCAGATCGCGCCGATCCTCGCGCCGACGGTCGAAGCGATCGAGGGGCGGTACGGCACTGAAGGCAACACCGTGCCGGTCCGGATGTACTACGCATTCGAGAGCTCGCCGCCGCAGCTCAGCGCGTACGGCATTCCGGGCGCGACGTTCACGTTCGGCCCGATGTACACCGACGCCGAGGGCCGCAAGTTCACCGACCTGAACATCGTCCTTGGACCCGACACGCCTCCGGGCGAGCACATCGTGACGATCCGTTCCGCCATCGGCGACGCTGAATCGTTCGCGACGATGTTCGTCGTCGTCGACTGCAAACCACCGTCGATCCTCGGCACCGGCCAGCCCGTTTCCGGCGAGGTCGCTCGCGGCCAGCGTGGCACGCTCACGGCCACGCTCGAAGGCAGCAACCCGCGCACATATCAGTGGTACCAGGGCTTCCGCGGCATGACCGGCAACCCCGTCGCCGGCGCCAACGGCCCGACGCTCCAAACCGCTCCGGTGAACGAGATGACGCCGTACTGGGTGCGCGTCTCGAATCCGTGCGGCAGTGTGGATAGCAATACGGCCTTCGTGATTCCGAGGTGAGGCTGGTTCCTCGGTGCCTCGGTTCCTCGGGAGAGATGACCGAGGAACTCCGAGGAACTCCGAGGAACTCCGAGGAACTCCGAGGCACCGATTCAACGGGGCCCGCGCGAATATCGCGCGGGCTTCTTGTTTTATCCTCCGCGCGATGACTGAGACCAGCACCCACGCGTGGGGGACACAACCGGAGATGTTCGGGCCGCGGCACGAGCATCGCCTCGGCATGATCGTCGCCGAGGTCGAGCGGCTGCCGCGGGGAGCGCGGGTGCTCGATGGCGCGGTCGGACTGGGGCAGCTCGCGGTACGCATGCAGCAGCGCGGCTATCGCGTCTTCGGAATCGACTACGCGTTCGATGCTGCCCTGCATGTGCGCCGCAACAGCAGCGTGCCGGTCGTGGTTGGCGACATGACCCGCATGCCGTTTCGCGATGGTGCGTTCGACGGCGTCACGACAGGGGAGACGCTCGAGCATCTCGATAACGACGCCGCCGCCGCGCGCGAGATCGGCCGCGTCCTCAGCGACGGCGGCACATGCATCGCCACAGTGCCGGCGCTGCAGAGCCTCTGGACCGCGTCCGACGACTACTTCGAGCATCGCCGCCGCTATTCGCGCGCGCAGCTCGTTTCCATGTTCGAAAACGCGGCCCTGACGATCGGTAAGGCACGGTACTGGGGCTTCCCGATCGTTCTCGTCTACGACACCCTGTTTTTGCTCCCGATGAACAAACGCCGCGCACGCCGCAAAGTCGATGAAGACGTCGCACTGCGCAACGTCGCCAAAGTCGGCCGCGCCCGCGGCCTCGTCCGCTTCGTCAAAGCAATCTTCGCCGTCGACAACCTCTTCTCGTGGATGCCGTTCGGGCCGGGGTTGTTGTTGGTGGCGCGGCGGGAGCGTAGGATCGACTCATGAGTAAGGCACAGCAGCGCGACATCGCGGCGCAGGAGAGCGCGCCCGGCGAGTTCGGGCCGATCACGCCCGAACAGTTCCAGGCCTTGCCCGATGATGTGAAACGTCGGCGTACGGAGCGGATACTCGCGAACTTCAACGCGCTGCAAGGCAACGTGCACCTGAACATCGACATCGACGAGCTGCGTGGACGTAATCGTCGATAGCTCCGTTTGGATCGACGTCCTCGCGGGCGAGAGGATCGCCGCGATCATCAACGCGATGACGAACGGGACGCTCGTTTTGACGCCGATCGTCATTGCGGAGCTTCTGTCAGGCGATCTGAGCGCTTCCCACCGGACGTTGATTGGAGAGCTTCTTCAGGACTTCGTACTCCACCCGTCGGATCTCGGCCACTGGATGCGCGTCGGCGAGCTCCGTCGCTTTCTCGCGTCGCGCGGCGTCAACGTCACCATCGCGGACGCACACGTCGCGCAGTGCGCACTTGACCGCGGCGCTGTCCTGCTTTCTCGCGACGACATCTTCGCGCGCATCGCAAAGCACACATCGCTGCGCCTCCAGTTAGAATCCGCGTCATGACTGATTTCGACAAGCCCAGCAAAGCCGAGGATGAATACTTTGCGCGTCAGGAGCTCGATCGCCGCAAGAAGTGGGCGCAGGAGCAGGCGGCGAAGATGGCCACTGAGGAGAAAGAGCGCATCAAGCAGCTCCACCACATGAAATGCCCAAAGTGCGGGATGGATCTCAAAGAGATCGAACTGCATTCGGTGAAAGTCGATCAGTGCGCGAACTGCGGCGGCATCTTCCTCGATGCCGGCGAGCTCGACCAGCTCGGCAAGCAGGGCGACGGCGTGCTCGGCAAAGTCTTCTCCATCTTCCGCTGATGCTGTTCCTCACGCCCGCGGATCTGCGCGGGCTCGACGCTCGCGCGGTCGAGGAGCTCCTCGGCCGCAGCGGGCTCGTCATCGCGTTGGGAGCAGGCGAGGTGCGCGGCCTCGCCGCCGCGGCGCTGCTGTTCGCTGACTACGCCGTGCTCGATCGTGACGCCTCGCTGATCGTCGACGAACCGGAAGCGTGGGCGGCCGTGGCGTGGCGCCTCGGGCGTCGCGCGATCGCCTGGTCCGTGCGCGGCGCTGTTGCGGCCGAGGTGGTCGACGAGATCACCGAGCTCGACGCGGAGAGCTGGCGCGAGCGGTGGATGCGCGGACGGAGCGCGCTCGCCCTCGATTCCGCGGCCGAGCTCATTCGCAGACGGGGAGGCGATGCGCTCGAACGCGCCGAGTTCGCACGCCTCTTCGCGATCAGCGAGCCGCAGCGCGGTCTGCGCGCATTTCTTGCGAAGCAGAAACCGCCCTTCTGACTGGATTTTGTATAGTTGCGCGCCCGTTACGGAGAGGACCTATGAGCCGAATCGAAGCCGAGATTTCTTCAGAGAACGCCGCACTTCCGCAGATCCCGAAAACCGGCGTGCCGCAGGCGAGCGACCAGCAGCTGTCGCTCTTTGCGCCCGAAGCGCTGACCACCGTGCAGCAGCGCGAGGCGCAGTGGCGGGAAAACGTGCTGGGCCCGGTCCTGCAGAAAAAGGCGTACTGGAAGAAGGACTTCACCACCGTCAGCGCGATGGAAGTGAATCCGATGGCCACGCCGCTCAGCACCGCCGAGCAGGACTTCAACGAGATCGCCTATCCGGGTGAGTTCCCGTACACGCGCGGCATCCATCCGACCGGCTATCGCGGCCGTCTCTGGACCATGCGCCAGTTCGCCGGCTTCGGCACCGCCCGCCAGACCAACGAGCGCTTCAAATACCTCCTGTCGCAGGGACAGACCGGCCTCTCCACCGCGTTCCATCTGCCGACCTTGTACGGCTACGACTCCGACCATCACTACAGCGCCGGCGAAGTCGGCAAGTGCGGCGTCGCGGTCGATACGCTGGTGGACATGGAGACGCTCTTCGACGGCATCAACCTCGAGGACGTCACCGTCTCGATGACCATCAACTCCACGGCGCCGATCGCGCTCGCGATGTACCTCGCGGTCGCGGAGAAGCAGGGCGCCGACTGGAAGAAGATCTCCGGCACGCTGCAGAACGACATCCTCAAGGAGTACATCGCTCAGAAGGAGTACATCTATCCGCCGCGTCCGTCGATGCGGCTGATCACCGACACCTTCAAGTTCTGCTCCGAGCATGTGCCGCGCTACAACCCGATCTCGATCAGCGGCTATCACATTCGCGAGGCCGGCTCGACCGCGCTGCAGGAGCTCGCATTCACGCTGCGCGACGGCATGGAGTACGTCGAGTACGGCATTCGCGCCGGCCTCGACGTCGACGAGTTCGCGCCGCGCCTTTCGTTCTTCTTCAACTCGCACAACGACCTTTTCGAAGAGGTCGCGAAGTTCCGCGCCGCGCGCCGGATCTGGGCGAAAGTGATGCGCGATCGCTACGGCGCGAAAGACCCGCGCTCGTGGCAACTCCGCTTCCACACCCAGACCGCCGGCGCCTCGCTGACCGGTCAGCAGCCTTACAACAACATCGTCCGCGTGACGGTTCAGGCGCTCGCCGCAATCCTCGGCGGGACGCAGTCGTTGCACACGAATTCGCTCGACGAAACGCTCGCGCTTCCGACCGAGCAGGCCGCGCGGATCGCGCTGCGCACCCAGCAGATCCTCGCCCACGAATCGGGCGTCATCAACACCGTCGATCCGCTCGGCGGCTCGTATTTCATCGAAGAGCTGACCAACCGGATGGAGGCCGGCTGCTTCGAATACTTTGAAAAAATCGATCAGTTCGGCGGCATGGTCGAAGCGGTCGAGGCGGGCTTCCCGCAGCGCGAGATCTGGGACGCGTCGTACCAGTTCCAGCGCTCCGTCGATTCGGCCGAGAAGGTGGTCGTCGGCGTCAACGCGTTCCGGATGGAGAAGGAAGATCCGTACGAGATCCTCTACATCGACGAGTCGGCCGCGACCGAACAGCTCGCGCTGCTGAACAAAGTGCGCGCCGAACGCGACAACGCGAAGGTGCAGGAGACGCTGCAGGCGCTCCGCAACGCCGCCACCGACGAGAACGTGAACACGATGCCGTTCATGATCGACGCGGTGAAGGCGTACGCGACGGTCGGCGAGATCTCGGACGCGCTGCGCGACGTGTTCGGGACGTACCAGGAACCGGCGCTGTTTTAAATTTCTAAATTCGTTCTTGTGGAGCGGCGGGCTCTTAGCCCGCCGACCTTCGAATACGTCGGCGGGCAAGAGCCCGCCGCTGCACGAGAACGTCTCTTTTCTCGTCTCCGCCATCCTCGCGCCACACTTGCCTCGCAGCATCTTCCGATGCTCGCCGCCGCGCTCCTCCTCTTCAGCACCATTCAATGCGTCGACACGGAGCTCGACCGCTTCGAGGCGGCCATCCATTACACGAGCGAGCTCCGGTTCGTGACGGTCGGGCGACCTGCGCTGCGGGGTACGAAACGGCATCGTGTCGGTGCGGTATCTGTGTACGCGGGGCACTCCCTCGAACAGTACGGCGAGCACGGCGACCATCGCGTTCTCCGTCTTTATCTCGAGCGCGAGGGCCGTTGGTGGCAATT
>DASVRB010000010.1:0-3281 GCA_036388835.1 Thermoanaerobaculia bacterium
TACGACGTGCGCGCGAACTGGAAGCTGATCTTCGAGAACTACTCTGAGTGCTACCACTGCCCGGGCGTGCACCCGATGCTCTCGAAAGTTTCGCCATACGACTCGGCCGAGAACGACCTCGTCGAAGGGCCGTTCCTCGGCGGGTTCATGTCAATCAACCAAGGCACCAGCCTGACCATGAGCGGCAACGCCTGCGCGTCGCCGGTTGGCGACATCCGCGGCGAAGATCACGCGCGCGTTTTCTACTACTCGATCTTTCCGAACATGCTCCTCAGCATGCATCCGGATTACGTGATGGTGCACGTGATCTGGCCGCAAGCGCCGGACCGCACGCGCGTCGTTTGCGACTGGTATTTTCATCCGCAGGCGTTCGAGCGCGCCGACTTCAATCCGAAGGATGCGGTGGAATTTTGGGATAAGACGAATCGCGAAGACTGGCACGTATGTGAGCTGAGCCAGCGGGGGATCAGCTCGCGTGCGTATCGACCCGGGCCGTACTCACCGCGCGAGAGTATCCCCGCTGCCTGGGACCGCGAATACCTGCGGCACATGCAGCGTGACGATCCCGAGCTGTCATCCTGAGCCGCGAAGAAGGCGAAGGATCTCTCGCTGTTCCCATCGTTTCAGTGGCCGCGCAGAACGTGCACTCCGAGCGCGAGATCCTTCGACGCGCTACGCCGCCTCAGGATGACGTGCTAGCGGGCGTCAGTCGTTTGGCGGAAGCACTTCGATGCGGTAGAAGCGGCGCTGCGCTCCGCTCGTGTCGTTGTACTGCATGGAGGCCGCTCCCGCCGTAAACGGACCTGCGAGTGGGCCGAAGCCGTTCAGCGGGCTCTCGGAATACAGGACGCGGTAGGTTTTGCCGGGGATGGAGTTCCACGCGAGGGCGAAGCCACCCGAGACGCGCTGCACGTTGGTAATGGCAAACCGCGAGTTCGCATCCGTCGGCGAGGTCCCTGCGATGAACTCCTGCACGTTGCTCGAGCCGTCGCGATCTGCGTCGGCGTTGGGGTCGTTGCCGGTTGGCGCGCCGAAGTAGGTGAACTCAAAGCCGTCGCTCATCCCGTTACCGTCACTGTCCGCCTTCGTGTAATCGGAACCGAGGGCTTGCTCCTGTGCATTCGTTAGGCTGTCGCCGTCGATATCGTTCGCGGTTGCCGGGCTGAAGGCGAGCGAGAAGGAGAAGTTTCCGGCGGCGTTTGTGTTGAACATTTCGACCTGCTCAACGAGCGGCATCTCACGGTTCTGATAGCCGGCACTCGGCAGCGCGCCGGTGCTTCGGCTCGTGTTCGCGCCGCGGACGACGAAAGCCGCTCCGCCTTGCGAGTTGACCAGACCGTAGGAGAACGAATCGGAGACGGTCGTCAGATGCGAGTCGCCATGCAGCAGCAGATCGAGCTGGTTTGGCCCGACGCCGTTGCGGACGTAGAGCGTGCCGCCACCCGTGAGGGTGTAGTTTGCATGCACCGCATCGCGTCCGCTCGGCAGCGTCACGCGCTTCCGCACCTCGCCATCCGCGGAAACGAACTCGAAGTAGTTCGGACCCTGGATGGGCGCGGTCACGGCGTAATCCATGTCGATGAAGCGGAAGCTGTTCGCTCCACTCGTGACGAAACGATCCTTCAAGGCGGAAACGCGGTTGTTATCCGCGCCTTCGCCATCGTGCTCTTCCGCGGGATTCGCGACCGGCACGCCGATCACCTGGTCGGCCTCGCCGGTGTTTGGGTTGTAAACGAACGCGTAGATCAAGCGCGCACCCCAGCGTTTGAAGCAGAGATAAACGCGATCGTTCTTCAGGATGTATTCGTTCCAGAGATCGTCGTCAGCGTCCTTCGCCTGCGCGACGGTCGTCGCTGTTTGGAAACCGTTCTTGATATCCTGCACCCATTGCGCCGCATCCGCGTGAATGCCGACTTTCCGCGCGTGCCCGTGCAACCGCAGAGCCCAGCTCGAGATCGGGTCCCATGTGGTGTCTTCGTACGAAGTCGTGCAGCCGTCCTGCCGGTTGAAGGTCGCCTGGTAATTGCGCGATTGATACTGGTCCGGGTTGGCATCCTCGTCATGCCATGCGGTCTCGTAGACCATCGCTGAGTAGGTCCACTCCGCCAGCGTCCGCAGCCGGCCGCTTGGCATCGCCGCCACGCGGTCCCACGAATCACGCAGCAACGTGCCCGGCGTATTCATGTCGCCGTATTTCTTCGTGCCACTGATCGTGAAGCCGCTCGGCGCGGTCGGCGGGACGCGGTTGAAGAAATCCTGCTCCTGATTGCTGCCGTAGTACCAGTTGTCGTAGCTGTGCTCGGAAGCGCGCTTCAGCCACTCGTAATTCTGCAGCGTTTTGCCGTCGACATTGTTGCCGTGGTCTATCACCCACGCGCTGTCTGCCTGGGCCCAGCCGACGACATCTTTCAGGTTCACGATTTCGATCCAGGGATGATTCGCCGCCCACCGAATCGTGTTGTGCCACTGGTCGGCATTTCCGTTCGGCGTCGATGACGCGAACGAATTTCCGGCAAACGCCTCCCAGTCGTCGAACACGATCGTGATCTGCGCGGAGTCGGGCGAGAGCGCCTTGTTCAGCAGCGTGTAGCGCGTGTCGAGCGACATGCCGCCGTCGTTGTTGCCGAACTTCGCGTTATCCTCGCGGTCGTTGATCATGAAGGAGAGGACGCCGTTAATCTTGTGCAGCTTGTGCTGGTAGGGCTCGTCGTTCGTGCCCTGAAACCCAGCCCACTTATAGGCGCCGCACGCGTCGAAACTCCAGTTCGGGTTGTTCTGCTCGTTAGGATAAAACCACCAGTGCAGATGCGTGACTTCATCGATGTAAGTCGCCGCGTAGCCACCCGCGGAGATGTCGAGCATTGGCTGACCTTTGAGTGGCCCGCTCGGGTTCGCATGCGCCCAGCCGGTGTTCGCGTGAATCACGCGCTCCGGGATGTGCATCACCTTCATGTCAGCGGCCGTCAGGCCGAATGTCGTGAGCGCGAGATCGTTGAAAGCCTTAATCGACGACTGGTTCACCGCGCCTTCGAAATACGGCATGATGTGCTCCGCGTAGGTCCCGCCGATGATCGAGCCGTTGCCGCTGCCGATAAGCGATTTCAGGTTGTTCAGGAACGTCGGGCCGTCGCGCTCCGGAAAGCCGGGCTGGTTCGGATCCTGCCGCGCCCAGAGCAGCGAGCTGATGAGCGAGCCGCTGAGGTGCATGTTCAGCGGCGCCTTGAACATCGCGTGGCTCTCCACCGTGCGGATAAAGCCGGGATAGAGGTTGATGTCGCCGC
>DASVRB010000011.1:0-1558 GCA_036388835.1 Thermoanaerobaculia bacterium
CATCGAAGACCACCACGTCGAGACGCGTGCCGAGCTCGACGACCTGAAGCAGCAAACGGCCGACATTCGGACGCGGCTGGAGAAGATCGAAGCACCGCGTTCACGCTCGTAACTGCGCGCACCTCGTGAGGTGAGATCCAACGCCGCGCACGCGCAACGGTGCACCCTATACTCCGCGCCCACCCTGGCGAAGCAATCGGAATCCCTCTTTCAACGTGCTCAGGAAACGATCCCCGGCGGAGTCAACTCGCCGGTGCGGGCGTTTCGCGGCGTCGGCGGCGCGCCGCTGTTCATCGAGATGGCGCAGGGCGCGCGCATCTTCGACGCCGATAACCTCCAATACATCGACTGTGTCGGCTCCTGGGGGCCGATGATCCTCGGCCACGGGCACCGTTATGTCGTCGAAGCGGTGAAGAAGGCGGCCACGCGCGGTTTCTCGTTCGGCGCGCCGACTGCTGCCGAGATCGAGCTCGCGGAGATGATCGTGCAGGCGGTGCCATCGATGGAGATGGTGCGCCTCGTCAACTCAGGCACCGAGGCCACGATGAGCGCGCTCCGGCTCGCGCGCGCGGCCACCGGACGCAAGATGGTGCTGAAGTTCGAAGGCGGCTATCACGGCCACGTCGACTCGCTCCTCGTGAAGGCCGGCTCCGGCGGCGCGACGTTCAATGTTCCGGACTCGGCCGGCGTTCCCGAAGAGATCGCGAAGCTGACGCTCATCGCCCGCTACAACGATCTCGACGATGTGCGCGCGCAGATCAAAGATCACGCGAGCGAGCTCGCCGCGATCATCGTCGAACCGGTGGCCGGCAACATGGGCTGCATCCCGCCGCAGCCCGGGTTCCTCGAAGGACTGCGCACGATCTGCGACGAGAGCGGCGCGCTGCTCATCCTCGACGAGGTGATGACCGGCTTCCGCGTCGCATACGGCGGCGCGCAGCAGCGCTTCAACATCCGCCCCGACATCACGACCCTCGGCAAGATCATTGGCGGCGGCATGCCGATCGGCGCATACGGTGCAGGCCGCAAGCTGATGGAGCTCGTCTCGCCCCTCGGGCCGATGTATCAGGCCGGCACGCTCTCGGGAAATCCGGTCGCTGTGGCGGCGGGCCGCGCGACACTCAGCGTGCTGCGCAACTCGTCGATCTACGACGATCTCGAAGAGCGCAGCAATGAATTCGAGAACGGCGTGCGCGCCGCGGCGGACAAGCACAACGTGCCGCTGACATTCAATCGCGTCGGCTCGATGTGGACGATCTTCTTCAACGAAGGGGCGGTGACCGATTTCGCGACCGCCAGTGTCTCGAACCGCGAAAAATTCGCCCGCTTCTTCCACCTCATGCTCGCCGAGGGCGTCTACCTCCCGCCGTCGCAACTCGAAGCGGCGTTCTTCTCCGCCGCGCATGCGAAGAAGGACATCTCGCAGCTCATCGAGCGCGTCGATCGCGTGCTGAAGAAGCTGGCGTGGGAGTTTGGGAGCTGAGGCTGAGCGGTGCTGGTGGAGCGGCGGGCTTCAGCCCGCCGAGCAATCGATCGTTCGGCGGGCTGAAGCCCGCCG
>DASVRB010000012.1:0-1693 GCA_036388835.1 Thermoanaerobaculia bacterium
CGCCCGAGCGCGCGGCCGCCGCGACCATCTCCGGCGACGGCGTCTCGCCCGGTGCGAGCGCGGCCTGCAGCGGATCGCCCGCGGGCAGCGCCTGCAGGATCTCCTGCACCGATTGCGGACGCGCCTGCGGATCCTCCTCCACGCAGCGGAGGATCACCCGTTCGACGGCCGGATCGACGTCGCGCACGATCGAGCTCGGACGCCTCTTCGGGTTCGCGTGCTGCGCGCGCAGCTCGCCCACCGACTGCGCGTCGAAGACGCGGCGGCCGGTGAACATCTCGAACATCACCAGGCCGAGGGCGTAAAGATCGGTGCGCGGCGTGGCGGCGAGACGATCGAGCTGCTCGGGCGCCATGTACGCCGGCGTGCCGGCGAACTCCGCGTGGCCCGAGCCCGTCGCGGAGGTCAGCCCGAAGTCGGTGATCCGCGCGCTGCCGCGGCTGTCGATCATGATGTTGGCTGGCTTCAGATCGCGATGCACGAAGCCGCGGTCGTGCGCCGCCGCGAGGCCCGCGCAGATGTCGCGCGTCAGCGACAGCGCCTTGTCGGACGGGAGGCGTCCGATGCGCCGGAGCAGCGAGGCGAGGTCTTCGCCATCGACGTACTCCATGGTGATGAAGTGATTGCCGTCGACTTCAACCACGTCGTGCAGGCGACAGACGTTCGGGTGCGAGATCTGCCGGCCGACGCGCACCTCGTGGTAGAGCGCGTCGAGGCTGCTCGCGTCGCGGACCGGAATGTATTTGAGCGCGACGCGCTGGCCGAGCTTCAGGTCATCGGCGCGGTAGACCTCCCCCGCCCCTCCGCCGCCGATCAGCGCAACGATCCGGTAGCGGCTCGCGACGACCAGGCCGGGGGTGAATCGCGATTCCGCAACGCGCGCCGGCTGCTTTGCCGTGCTGAGGATTTCCGTCGCGTCATCCGGCGTTACAATCCGCATCCACTCGTCCTTACGGAGGAAAATCAATGCGCAAAATGATTCTAGTCGCGGCGCTCACGCTCGCGGCCGTCAACATGGATGCGGCGACTGTCGCCGGCGTCAAAATCGAAGATCAGGCCACCGTCAACAATCAGAACCTCGTGCTCAACGGCGCCGGCCTGCGCAAGAAGCTGATGTTCAAGGTGTACACCGGCGCGCTCTACCTGCCGTCGAAGCAGACCAACGCCGCGTCGATCATCGCCGCCGACGCCCCGCGCCGCATGGTCATGCACTTCCTGATGGACGTCGACAAAGGGAAGATCGCGGAAGCGTGGACCGACGGCCTGAAGGACAACACCCCGAACGCCTCGCCTGAAGTAAAGACCGGCTTCAACACGCTCGCCTCGTGGATGCAGGACATGAAGGAAGGTCAGCGCATCTCGATGACCTACGTCCCCGGCATCGGCACGACCGTCGAAGTGGCCGGCAAGAGCAAAGGGACGATCGGCGGCAAAGCCTTCGCCGACGCCATCCTCAACACCTGGATCGGCCCCAAGCCGGGCCCGGGCGCGGACTTCAAGAAGGCGATCCTCGCGCAGTAATTCACTGGCCTAGTTGAAAGTCAGCGGCGGGCGAAAGCCCGCCGCTTTTGTTTTGAGCGGATGAATGCAGAACGCAGAACGCAGAACGAAGAATTGAGAAAACGCCTTTGGCGCCTCTGGCGCAGTCATTCACCACTCGTCATCCTGAGCTTTAGCGAAGGATCTCAGCCGC
>DASVRB010000013.1:0-4381 GCA_036388835.1 Thermoanaerobaculia bacterium
CTTTTTTCGCCGCCGGTTGCGGCGGTGGTGGGGCTTGAACGGTCACGACTTTCGGCGGCGCGTTGCGGATGGCGTTGACGTTCGTCTGCAGGTCGGTGATGAGCTTCGTCTGCTGATCGTTCTGCCGGCGCAACTGCGCGACGGCGCGCGAGAGATCGTCGCGGTCTTTCTGCGCGAGCGCGACCAGCGCGACCGTCGCCGCGGCCGCCGCATCGGTGCGCGGGTACTGCTGCACGATGCGCTTCAATGACTCGCTGGCCTGCTGGTTCTTGCCGTCGGTCATCTCCTGGCGTGCCTGTTTGAGCATGCCGTCGGCGCGCAGGTCGTTCGGAACGGAGAGGATGAGATAGACCACCAGGGCGCCGAGGAGCGACGACACGATGGCCGTGAAAACGAGGAGAGGACGGACCTTCATCGGCGCACTACTCGCGCCATCCGAAGCGGCCCACCAGCGGAACGAATTCGGCGGTGCCGCAGTCCTCGATCTTCACGCCGGTGCCGACGCGGATGACTCGCGCCAGGCGTTGATTGCCGGCCGGTCCGATCGGCATGACCAGACGTCCGCCGCGCGCGAGCTGCTGCACCAGCGGTTCCGGCACTTCCGGTCCCGCGGCGGCAACGATGATCCGGTCGAACGGCGCGCGATCCGACCAGCCGTACGTCCCGTCGAACACCTTCACTGAGACGTTGTTGATCTTCAGCTCGCGGATGATCTCCGCCGCCTTCGACGCCAGCTCGTTGACCCGTTCGATCGTGAAGACTTTCGCGCACAGCTTCGACAGCACCACCGCCTGATATCCCGTTCCCGTGCCAATCTCCAGCACCTTCTCCGGGCCGCGCAGCTCGAGCAGCTCGATCATCCGCGCCACGATGTACGGCTGCGAGATCGTTTGCTTCTGACCGATCGGCAGCGCGCCGGAGCCATACGCTTTCGCCGCTACGACCTGCGGCACGAACTTGTGCCGCGGCACGTCGCGCATTGCCTGCAGCACGCGCTCATCCGTCACGCCGCGCGCGGCGACGTAACGCTCGACCATGAGCGCGCGCTGATGCGCGAGCTCGCGCTCCTGCGCGCGGGTCGCGGTGTCGTCAGCTTTGCGCGGTGGTGTGATGGCCAAGCAGTTCCTCGAGCGATTTGAGCGTGGGGATGGACTGGTGATGCGTGAGGTCGAGATGCAGCGGCGTGATGGAGACGTAGCCGCTCTGGATTGCGTCGAAGTCGGTGCCTTCTTCCGGATGCCACACGGGCGGCTCTCCACCAATCCAGTAATACTTTTTTCCGCGGGGATCGAGCCGCTCGATGACTCCCTCGGTGTAGATGCGGCGGCCGAGCGTCACGATCTTCACGCCCTGAAACTCGCCGAGCGGGAAGTTGACGTTGAGCACGATGCGCGGATCGCGATGACGCTCCAGCGCGATGCGCGCGAGATCGCCGGCGAACGCGGCACAACGATCGAATGAAAATCCTTCGCCGACCAGCGCGGAGAACGCGATCGACGGCACGTTCAGCAGCGCCCCCTCGAATGCGGCGGAGATGGTGCCGGAGTAGGTCACGTCATCGCCGAGGTTCGGACCGAAGTTGATGCCGGAGACGATCAGATCGGGCGGCGCGCCTTTGAGGATCTTGAGCAGCGCGAGGTTCACACAGTCGGCAGGCGTGCCGTCGACGATCCACTCATTGCGCGCGATCTCGAGAAGGCGCAGCGGACGATTGAGCGTCAACGCGTGCGAGGCCGCACTCTGCTCGCGGTCGGGCGCCACGATGATGACCTCGCCGACGGCGCGACACGCGTCCGCCAGCTTGCGCAGTCCTTCGCTGTAGATACCGTCGTCGTTGGTGACCAGGATGCGGGGCATGTTGGCGCCCGCATGCTACCAGCGCTGACGAGAGGACAGGCAGGATTGCCTCTCCTCCACCATCATCGCGAGCTCGAGCCGGCCCGCTGCTCCCGCTCGATCGCCTTCAGCGTCTTGTACATCTGCAGCAGCATCAGTGAGAAAACGAGCAGCAGGATGAGACCGGCCATGCGCGCGCCCCAGCGGTTCATCGCGAAAAGCTCCCGGCGTGCTTCGCCGCCCATTCGATCGCGTACTTCATCGGAGCGGCATCGGCGATGCCTTTGCCGGCGATGTCGAACGCCGTGCCGTGATCGACCGACACGCGCAGATAGGGGAGGCCGATCGTGACGTTGACCGACTCTTCGAACGCGAGCGTCTTGATCGGGATGAGGCCCTGATCGTGGTACATGGCCATGACGACATCGTACTTGCCGCCGCTCGCGGAGAGGAAGACGGTGTCGGGTGGATGCGGACCGCTGACCTGCAGGCCATCGCGTTGCGCGAGCGCGACGCCTTCCGCGACCGCGACCTCTTCATCGCCGAAGCGGCCGCCTTCACCGGCGTGCGGATTCACTCCGGCGACCGCGATGCGCGGCGCGTGTCCGTACAGCCGCGCGTACTCGCGCGAAGTGAGCCGCGCCAGCGCCGCGATGCGTTGCGGATCGATGGATGCGATTGCTTCACGCAGCGGCACGTGCACGCTGAGCAGCACCGTCCGCAGCCGCGGCGAATCGAAGTACATCGCGTAATCGGCCCCGTACTCCGCGCGTCCTGCACGCGCCGCGAGCAGCTCGGTGTGGCCAGGATGCGGCGAGCCGGCGAGTGCAATCGATTGTTTGTGAATCGGGGCGGTGACGAGCGCGGAGCACTCGCCGCGCTCGATCGCATCGATGGCCTCGCTGATGGCGTTCAATGCGACGGCGCCGTACTCCGCGGAGATCTCGCCATAACGAACGACGTCCCGCACTTCTCCGAAGAGTCGATGCGGGACGTCGAGTTGCTGGAGTGCTTTCCGGACGACCTCGGCGCCGATCCCTGCCGGATCGCCGAGGGTGATGGCGAGTGGCTTCACGCGCCTATGTTAAACGTTGTGCGCTACTGCGCGAGCTCGTCCTGCTTGAAGCAGTACTTGATGCAGTGCTTCTGGATCAGCAGATTCGGCGCGCCTTCACGGTTCACCTTGAGGCAGTTCTTGTCGTACCACTCGATCCAGCCGCGAATCTCTTCGCCGTCGGTCATCACGATGACCATCGGCGTCTTCGAGTTCATCTGCTTGAGGTAGTAGAAATTTTCAGCGTTGGTGGACTCCGGCGGTGCGGGGCGGGCAGCGTTGAAGCCGTTGCCGCGGGCGTGACCGTTTCCGTTTCCATTGCCCTTTGCGCGTTTGAAATCGGGCATCGAACGAAACGTTCTGCGTCCCTGTGTCGAGTTCCCGTCAATCTCGTGCGGCCTGCTCGCGAATGGCATCGCCGTCCTCCGTTTTCGCTTTGCTCAGGGGGATTCCCAGTTGGCCGAACGCGTTTGCGATTTGCATGCCTCATCACTAGAATTGCGCGGCTTCGCCAGTTGCACCTACTGCAACTCCTACCTGGAGGTTCTTCTTGAATTCCGTTGTCTGCATCACTCATGTTCCGGATACCGAAT
This sequence comes from Thermoanaerobaculia bacterium, assembly GCA_036388835.1. Classification (GTDB taxonomy): domain Bacteria; phylum Acidobacteriota; class Thermoanaerobaculia; order Gp7-AA8; family Gp7-AA8; genus QHVT01. The sequence continues at coordinate 3,484 of DASVRB010000013.1, forward strand.
CGCGCATCAAGATCGCCGACGGGAAGAAAGTCGACGAGACGGGGCTGAAGTTCATCGTGTCGCCTTACGACGAGTTCGCGCTCGAAGAGGCGATCCGTCTGAAGGAAAAATCGGGCGGCGACGTGACGGTCGTGACGTTCGGTCCCGATCGCGCGCAGCAGGCGCTTCGCGAAGCGCTTGCGCGTGGCGCAACGAAAGCGCTGCACATCAAAGGCGATTCCGGTGACGCCGATTCGCTCGGCATCGCCAAGGCGCTCGCCGCTGCAATCAAGTCCGTTCCGCACGACGTCGTGTTTCTCGGAAAGCAGGGCGTCGGTCCCGACAACGGTCTGGTCGGTCCGATGCTCGCGGAGCTGCTCGGCTATCCGCAGTTGAACGTCGTGACGAAGCTCGAAGTCGGCGACGGCAAGCTCACCGCCCATCGCGAGATCGAAGCGGCGGAGGAAGTGCTCGAAGCGCCGACGCCGGCGGTCGTGACCGCGCAGAAGGGGCTCAACGAGCCGCGGTATTCGTCGCTCAAAGGAATCATGGCGGCGAAGAAGGTCGCGATCGAAACGAAGTCGGTCACCGACCTCGGTCTCGACGAGGCCGACGTCTTCAAGCAGCGCGTGGTGATGGTGTCGCTCGAATTGCCGGCCGAGAAGAGCGGCGGCCGCAAAGTCGACGGTGCCGATCCGAACGTGGCCGCGCAGGAAATCATGAAGTTCATCAAAGAGCACGCGAAGGCGCTCTGAGCGCCCGGGAGATCGGAAATGCCAGGTGTTCTCGTATTCACGGAAATCAAAGACGGGAAGCTGAAGAAGGCTTCGCGTGAAGCACTCTCGATCGGACGCAAGCTCGCGGAAAGCGCGGGCGGCGATCTGGTCGCGTTCGCAACCGATGCCGCCGCGGCCGCGGA
>DASVRB010000014.1:0-7656 GCA_036388835.1 Thermoanaerobaculia bacterium
CAGCCGCTCCACCTTCGGCACCTGGGAGCTCATGGCTTCCGACCACGCCCAGTTCATGACCGTCTTCGCCCGCCAGGACATGGGCTGGGTCGTGCCGCTCGAGGCCGAGACCAGCGGCGCCTACACGCTGCGCGAGTCGAAGACCGACACGAAGAGCATTACGTGGAAACGTCCTGACGGCACTCCGTACACGCTGACCGGCGAAGGCATCCACAACGCCGACGCGCTGCGCGTGCAACTGCCGAAAAAGCTGCTCATCGATGCCGTGCCCTCCGGCACGCGCGCCTGGCACTCCGGCGCCGGCGACGACTTCGGCTGCCCCGGCCACACCCTCGACGTCTTCCTTCCGGACCTGCAGAACTACGCCAACGCCTCCAACATCACCCTTCGCTACAAAACGCTCTACGAGATCGAGTGGGACTGGGACTTTGGTTTCGTGCTCGTCTCCGCCGATGGCGGCCGCACCTGGAAGTCGCTGGTGTCGAAGAAAGGCACCACCCTCGACGGCCACAACCCGAACAACTGGGAGTGCTACACGCAGTACGGCAACGGCATCACCGGCGTCTCGGGTGAGAAGAACGAGCTCACCAACGTCAATCGCATCCCCAACCTCGCGAGCTATCCGGCCGCGCAGTGGATCGACGACGAGTTCGACCTGACCGAGTTCAAAGGCCAGAACGTCATCCTCCGCTTCGCCTACTTCACCGATCCGGCCGAAACCAAACGCGGCTGGTTCATCGACGACATCGCCATCACCGCCGACGGCAACGACGTCTATCACAGCGACTTCGAGACCGACGAGCACACGCGCCTCTTCGGCGGCGGCTGGTCGCGCATCAGCAGCGCTGACGGCGTCGACATTGATCACGCCTACTACGTCGAGCTGCGCGATCGCATCAGCTGGGACAAAGACGGCAAAGGGCAGAGCGAGCGCGGCGAGCCGGCGTGGGCGCCGGGCGTGGCCATCCTCTACACCGACGAAAATCACGGCTACGGCAACACCCGCAACGAAGATCAGCCGGCGCAGACTATCGTCGACTCGCAGCCGCAGCCCGGCAACGCCACTCCCGACGTCGAGGACGCCGCATTCACCACCGCGCCCGGCGACGACAAGTTCGACGGCTGCACGCACGTCGACAACTACATCCACGAAAGCGGCGGCAACTGGAAGCTGCCCAACGACGTTTCGTTCACCGTCAGCTCCATCACCGGCCTCTCCTCGAACGGCATGACGTCAGGCGCGACCGCCACGGTCATCGCCACCGTGAAGCCCGACTGCACGCTCGTTTACGCGCCGCCGGTGCTCCGTTTCGGCGCCGGCCATCAGGATCCCGACACCGACGGCAGCATCGATCTCGCGTGGGATCGTCCGGCCGGCGCGAACGGCCCCGACCAGGTGCAGGAAGCGACGTTGCTCTCCGACATCATTACCGACGACGCGGAGAGTGGACTCGGCAAGTGGACCACCACCGCCGACGGCACCGGCGCATTCGCGTGGGAAGTCTCCGATCGGAAGAAGAGCTCCGGCTCCTACTCCTTCTGGGGCCGCACGCTCGAAGGGGCCACCGACGTCAGCAGCACGCTCACGCTCGCGCAGCCGATCGCGATTCCGGCCGCCGGCACCGCCACGCTGCTCTTCAACGACTGGTACATGAACGAAGGGGAAGACAAGGTCGTGGTCGAGGTCTCCGATGACGGCGGTGCGACCTGGACCGGCGTTTACGAAGGCGTTCGCCCCGCCGCGGCCGAAGAGGTCGCGCTCGCACTGCTGCAGGAGCCGCTCACGCCGCGCTCGGTGAATCTCTCCGCGTACAAAGGGAAGAGCATTCAGTTGCGCTTCCGCGTGGTGGCCGGTCCGGAGAATCGTCCCGCGTCGATTCCGCAGGGCTGGTACGTCGATGACATTCGGGTCGAGTCGGCGAACTGGTACGACCTCGGCTCGACCAGCGCCACGTCCTACACCCGCGGCGGCGTGACCACCGGCACCTATCACTACCGCGTCCGCACCACCTTCGGCGCCGCTGCCGCGGGCGTGCCGAGTCCGTGGTCGAACGTCGTCTCCACGCGCGTCGAGTACACGCCGCCGCCCGCGAAGCAGGCCGACCTCGTGGTCTCCTCGATCCGCGCGCAGAACAACAAAGGCAGCGCCTCCTCGCGCGTCACCGTCACCGCCACCATCAAGAACATCGGCACCGCTGCAGCCGCCGCGTCGAAGACCCGCTTCACGCAGGACGGCACCACACTCCTCGGCATCGTCGACACCCCCGCGCTCGCCCCCGGCGGCACGGTCGAAGTGACGGTGCAGTGGAACACGCAGGCCCTCAAAGACCAGCACACCATCCGCGTCACCGCCGACGACGCGAACGGCGTCGCCGAATCGAACGAGTCCAACAACAGTACAAACGCGTCGTTCAACGTGAAAGGAGGAAAGATCTAAGACCAAACTCTCCAGCCCTGCCCGCGCGTGCACCCCGCACCCCATTCAGCGCCGGCAGGAAAAACGGCGGCTTCGTGGACGCACGAAGCCGCCGTTTTCTGGACGAATTGAGAACGGAGAACGCAGAAGGAAGAATGAAGAAAGAGACGCACGCCGAGGCGCAGCGCCTCTTTTTCTAAATTCTTCATTCTGCGTTCTGCGTTCTGCGTTCAGGTTTCTGAGCGTGTACGAAAACCGGCGGGCTAAAGCCCACCGCTCCACAACCCCGGTCGCGAAGCCACGCTAAACTTCCGCCCCCGATGCGCAGACTCGCCCTCCTCCTCGCCCTCTCCACCACCGTCACCGCCGCCACCTTCGACGCAAAGCAATTCGCCGCCATGCAGTGGCGCGAGATCGGTCCGTACCGCGGCGGGCGCTCGGCCGCGGTCGAAGGCATTCCGTCGCAGCGCGACACCTACTACTTCGGCTCCGTCGGTGGAGGCGTCTGGAAGACCACCAACGGCGGCGTGACGTGGCAGCCGGTGTCCGACGGTTTCTTCGGCGGCTCCATCGGCGCCGTTGCCGTCTCCGAATGGGATCCCAACGTCGTCTACGTCGGCACCGGCGAGAAAACCGTGCGCGGCAACGTCTCGCATGGCGACGGCATGTGGAAGTCCGTCGATGCGGGGAAAACCTGGACGCACGTCGGACTCAAAGACTCCCGTCACATCCCGCGCGTGCGCATCCATCCGCGCAATCCCGATCTCGTCTACGCCGCCGTGCTCGGGCATCTCTTCGGACCGAATCAGGAGCGCGGCGTCTACCGCTCCAAAGACGGCGGCCGGAATTGGGAGCGCATCCTCTTCGCCAACGAAAACGCCGGTGCCATCGACCTCACCTTCGATCCCACCAACCCGCGCATCCTCTACGCATCGACGTGGCGCGTGCGCCGCACGCCGTACAGCCTCGAGAGCGGTGGCGACGGCTCCGCGCTCTGGAAGTCGACCGACGGCGGCGACAACTGGACCAACATCTCCGCGAACAAAGGACTCCCGAAAGGGCCGCTCGGCATCATCGGCGTCACCGTCTCGCGCACCAATCCGCAGAACGTCTACGCCATCATCGAGGCTGAAGAAGGTGGCGTGTTCCGCTCGCGCGACGGCGGCGACACCTGGACCAAAACCAACGACAGCCGCGATCTCCGCCAGCGCGCCTGGTACTACACCCGGATCTACGCCGATCCGAAAGACGAGGACGCGGTGTACGTCCTCAACGTGCAGTTCCACAAATCGAAAGACGGCGGCAAGACGTTCAGCAGGATCGCTACGCCGCACGGCGACAATCACGATCTCTGGATCGATCCCAACGATCCGCTGCGGATGATCGAAGCCAACGACGGCGGTGCGAACGTCAGCACCGACGGCGGCGAGAGCTGGACCGGCCAGGACAACCAGCCGACCGCGCAGTTCTATCGCGTCACCACCGACAACTCCTTCCCCTACCGCATCCTCGGCGCGCAGCAGGACAACAGCGCCGTCCGCATTCGCCATCGCTCCACCGACAACGGCATCAGCATGCGCGACTGGGAAGAGACGGCCGGCGGCGAGAGCGGCCACATCGTCGCGAAGCCCGACGATCCCGACGTCGTTTACGGCGGCTCATACGGCGGCTATCTGACGATGGTCAACCACCGTACTGGTGAGTATCGCGATCTCAATCCGTGGCCCGACAATCCGATGGGACACGGCGCCGAAGGGGCCGCCGAACGCTTCCAGTGGAACTTCCCGCTGCTCTTCTCGCCGCACGATCCGAACACGCTCTACGCCGCCTCGCAGCATCTCTGGAAAACGAATGACGGCGGCGCGACGTGGACCAAGATGAGTGGCGATCTGACCCGCAACGACCGCAGCAAGATGGGTCCCTCGGGTGGCCCGATCACGAAGGACAACACTTCGGTCGAGTACTACGGAACGATCTTCGCGGTGGCCGAGTCGCCGCTCGAGCGTGGACTGATCTGGACCGGTTCCGATGACGGCCTGCTGCATCTCACGCGCGATGGCGGTGCGACCTGGAAGAACGTCACGCCCGCCGCGATGCCGCAGTGGCTGATGATCAACAGCATCGAGCCGAGCCCGTTCGACCGCGGCACCGCGTACGTCGCCGGCACGCTCTACAAATCCGACGATTTCCGCCCGCATCTCTACAAGACCACCGACTACGGCGCGACCTGGACGAAGATCGTGAACGGCATCGCCAACGATCACTTCACCCGCGTCGTCCGCACCGATCGTCGCCGCAAAGGCCTGCTGTACGCCGGCACCGAGCGCGGCATGTACGTCTCGTTCGACGGCGGCGCATCGTGGCAATCGCTGCAGCTCAACCTGCCGATCGTGCCGATCACCGATCTCGCCTGGCGCGACGACGACCTCATCGCAGCGACGCAGGGCCGCGGCTTCTGGGTCCTCGACGACGTCACGCCGCTGCAGCAACTGCCCGCCACCGCGTTGCCGCGCATCGAGCTGTTCAAGCCGCGCGCGGCGTGGCGCATGGGCGGCGCAACGCCGGAGAAGACGCCGAGAGGGGAGGGGAAGAACGCGCCGCAGGGCGTGATCGTCAACTACTGGATCAATTCCCACGTGAAGAGCGACACGCCGGTGAAGATCGCCTTCCTCGGCCGCGACGGTGCGGTCATCCGCGAGTTCAGCACCACCGAGAAAGACGACTCGAAGGAAAAACTCGCCGCGCCGAAGCCCGGCTTCAATCGCTTCGCGTGGGACCTGCGGTACGCCGAGGCCAAAAAATTCGAGGGAATGGTCCTGTGGGGCGGCGGCACGGTTGGACCGCGCGTCGCGCCCGGCACGTATGACGTCCGCCTCACCGTTGGCGACGAGACACGCACCGCCACCGCCGAACTGAAACAGGATCCGCGCAGCAGCGCGTCGCAGGCCGACCTGCAGGCGCAGTTCGACTACCTCAGCGCCGCGCATCGCAAGCTCACCGAAGTGCACACGCAGATCGAGCGCATTCGCGAAGTGCGGAAGCAGCTCGACGACCTGAAGAAACGCGTCGGCGACGACGCGAAATCGAAGCCGATCGTCGATGCCGCCAAAGCGCTCGACGAGAAGATGACGAAGGTCGAAGAGACGCTGTATCAGACCAAGAACCGCAGCCCGCAGGACCCGCTCAACTACCCGATCCGCCTCAACGACAAGCTCGCGGCCGTCGCCGAATCCGCATCCCTCGGCGACTTCGCCCCCACCGCGCAACACCGTGCCGTCGCCGCGCAGCTGTACACGCAGATCGACGCCCAACTCGCGCAACTCCGCACGATCTGGGACCAGGACCTGCCCGCATTGAACGCATTGGTAAAAACGAGTGAGATTCCGGCCATCAAATAGTGGAGCGGCGGGCTTTAGCCCGCCGACGTCTCTCTACCGGCGGGCTAAAGCCCGGCTAAAGCCCGCCGCTCCACAAAGACGAATTTCGTTCAAACATGATCCGCACCGGCCTTTGTGGCTTCACCATCGGCGCTGCCGCCTACTTTGAGGCCTTCGACGTGCTCGAGGTGCAGCACATTGAATGCAACGAGTGAGATTCCAGCCATCAGATAATCTGGAGTGCGGCGACGCCAGTCGCCGCTTTCACTTGCGCCAGCCGCAGCTGGCGCTGCGTCGAGTCAAAGCGGCGACTGGCGTCGCCGCACTCCAGACATGATCCGCACGGGCCTTTGTGGCTTCACCATCGGCGCTGCCGCCTACTTTGAGACCTTCGACGTGCTCGAGGTGCAGCAGACCTTTTACGAGCCGCCGTCGAAGCTCACCATGGACCGTTGGCGGGCGCAGGCGCCGCCCGGATTCATCTTCACCATCAAGGCGTGGCAGCTCATCACGCATCGCGGCACCAGCACCACCTACCGGCGCCTCAAATCCGAGGTCAACAAAGAAGAAGTCGGCGCCTTTCAGCTCAACCAGACCACGATGCACGGCTGGAAAGTCACGCGCGATTGCGCCCGTCTGCTGCGCGCGAAAGCGATCCTCTTCCAGTGCCCGGCGAGCTTCAAGCCGACCGACGAGAACATCGGCAACATGCGCCGTTTCTTCGCCGAGATCGGGCGGCTGAAAGACGTCGATTACCTCTGGGAGCCGCGCGGCGCGGCGTGGTCCGACGACGTGGTGCGCGATCTCTGCGCCGAGCTGCAGCTCGTGCACGCCGTCGATCCGTTCGTCCGTCCTTCCCTCACTCCGGAGCTGCTGTACTGGCGCCTGCACGGCATCGGCAATCACTACCACGTCTACACCGACGCACAGTTGCGGCAGCTTCATGCGTGGTTGCCGAAAGACGCGAACGGCTACGTGATGTTCAACAACATTCCGCGCGTCGGCGATGCGAAGAGATTCATTACACTGTAGGCAATGCCCGCGATCCTGGTCGTAGAGGACGAGCTTCTGACGCGCCGGACGCTGCAGGAGCTCCTTTCCGCCGAAGGGTTCACCGTCACGACCGCCGGCACCGTCGCCGAGGCGCTGGGCGAGGTGAATCGCAACAAATACGACCTCATCCTGCTCGACATTCTCCTGCCCGACGGCGACGGCCTCGCCACCTGCAAACGCATCCGCGAGCGGCACCGCATGCCGATCGTCATCCTCAGCACCAAGCGCCAGCTCGAAGATCGCGTGGCCGGACTCGACACCGGCGCCGATGACTACATCGTCAAGCCGTTCGAGCCGCTGGAGATGATCGCGCGCGTGCGCGCACAGCTCCGCCGCGCGCAGGAGCTCAGCCGCCAGGGCGGTGAAACCATCATTCGCGCCGGCCGCCTCGCCGTCGACACCGAGCTTCAGGACGCGATCGTCGACGGCAAGCCGTCCGGCCTCACGCAGAAAGAGTTTCAGCTCCTCCATCTCCTCGCCACCCGCGCCGGCAAAGCAGTGAGCCGCGATTTCCTGATCGAGCAGCTCTGGGCCGACGAGGAGCTCGCCTCGGATAAAAACGTCGCCGTCTACATCCGCCGCATCCGCCAAAAAATCGAGCGCGACCCCGATGCCCCCGAGATCCTGCTGACCGTGCGCGGGTTCGGGTACCGGATTGCTGGGTGAGTTCCTCGGAGTTCCTCGGTTCCTCGGAGTTCCTCGGGTTCCTCGGAGTTCCTCGGAGTGCAGGTTCCTCGGTTCCTCGGTGCCTCGGTTCCTCGGAAAGTTCGTTGCCGTTGCGCGGTTCGCCGCGTACTTGCGAAATCTCTA
>DASVRB010000015.1:0-4472 GCA_036388835.1 Thermoanaerobaculia bacterium
TCCTCCTGCGTCCTTCGGTCGATCCTCGCGTTCCTTCCTTCAGTGCCTCGACGAGGTTCGTCTTCGACGCGCTGAGCGCCGGCGTCAATCCGAAGACGATGCCCGTCAGCAACGAGAGCGTGAGCGTGAAGAGCAGCACGGACCCGTCGACGGCGACATTTTCAAGCCGCGGGATGTCGTCGGGTGCCAGTGCGACGAGCGCACTGACGCTCCACGACGCGATGAGCAGTCCGCACGCACCCGCAAGCAGCGACAGCAGAACGCTTTCGATGAGGAGCTGCCGGACGATGCGCACGCGGGTCGCGCCGAGCGCACTGCGGATCGAGATCTCCTTCTGCCGCGCCGCGGCGCGTGCGAGGAGGAGGTTCGCGACGTTCGTGCAGCCGATCAGCAGGACCACCGCGACCGCGGCGAAGAGGATGATCAGTGCCGGGCGGACGCTTTCGACGACTCGATCGTGCACGCGCGTCAGGAGGTACCGTCCTCCCGTGTTGGACGCCGGGTATTGTTTTTCGAGCCGCTGCCCGAGCATGGCGGCCTCGGCGCGTGCCATCTCGAGGGTGGCTCCTTCACGAAGCAGGGCGATGCAGTCGAGGAAGACGTTGCTGCGATCGCCCTTGTCTTCTTCCGTCAACGCCGGGCCGAGTGGTACGTAGTAGTCGATCTTCTCCGCGTCGGCCGGGAAGCGGAATCCGGCCGGCATGACGCCGATGACGCGCCAAGGCAAACGCGCCGTGCCGAGGTGCACGACTCTTCCGATCACGTTCAGGTCACCGCCGAAGCGGCGCTGCCACAGCTCGTGGCTGATGAGGAAGACGCGCTCGGCTCCGGTTTTGTCGTCGTCGGCCGTGAACGCGCGGCCGAGGGACGGCTTCACGCCGAGGATCGGAAGCGCGTTCGCATCGATATCGGTTCCGGTGAGCAGCTCCGGATCTTCGCCCTCCATGAGGAACATGTCGCTGCCGGAGTACGCGGCGACCGATTCGATCGACTTCATCACGCGGAGCTCCGCAATGTTGAGGTAGGAATGCTGTCCCACCACGTTCCCGGTGGTGATGTCCTGGTTGTCGATCTTGAGAATGCGGTCTGGCGTGCGGTACGGGAGCGGCTGCAGGAGAATCGAGTTGACGAGCGTGAAGATGGCGCTGTTCGCGCCGAGCGCGATAGCGAGCGTGAGGATCGCGACCGCCGCGAAGCCGCGCGCCTTGGCGAGGCTGCGCAGCGCGTATCTGAGGTCCTGCAGAAGGGTATGCATCGTCGTCGTTCCTTATTCGTGGCCTGGTGTTTAGTCGTAATGGATGGCGACGAGCGGATCGACTTTCATCGCTCGGCTGGCGGGGACGTAGCTGGCGATCAGCGCGATCGCGCCGATGATGAAGCAGATCGAGGCGAAGGTCGTCGGATCGGTGGCGGTGATGCCGTAAAGGAGCGCGGTCATGAGGCGCGTCGTGGCGAGGGCGATCGCGATTCCGGCGATCAGTCCCGCGCCGACGAGGCGAACGGCCTGACCGACGATGAGGCGGAAGATGTCGCGCGACTCCGCTCCCAGCGCCATGCGGATGCCGATCTCCGGCACGCGCCGCGCGACGCTGTAGCTCACGATGGAGTAGATGCCGACGCCGGCGAGGACGAGGGCGAGCGTGGCGAGGAGCCCGACCAGGACGAGCATGAAGCGTCGATTGCCCAGCGCGGCGGAGTGCATCTCCTCGAGCGTACGCACCTCGTAGATCGCCTGCTCGCGGTCGACTTTGCGCAGCGCGGCGCGGACGGAGCTGCCGAGTGCGGCGGCGTTCGGCGCGCGCACGACGAAGAAGAAGTAACGCGACGGCGCCTGCAGCACCGGCAGGTAGACGGTCGGACGCGGCGTCTCGGTGAGCGACACGGAGCGGATGTCGCGGACCACGCCGACGATCGTACGGACGCCGCCACCGTCTTCGGGCGGAATGTCGACGTTGATCCGTTTGCCGATCGGGTTCTCGTTCGGGAAACTCGTCCGCGCGAGGCTCTCGCTCACCACGACGGAAGGAGGATCGTTCGGTCCGTCGCGGTCGGTGATGCCGCGGCCGCGCAGAATCGTGCTGCCGATCGACTCGATGTAATTCGCGGAGGCCCACACCACCGCGCACACCGTCTCCTGCCCCAGCGCGGCTCGCGGCCGCCCTTCGACGCTGTAGTTGGTGGTCGTCTCATCGGTCAGCGGGAGCTCCGATGCGCCGCCCGCCGCGGTGACGCCTGGAATCGCACGCAGCTCTTCGAGTGCGCGGCGGTGGAACTGCACGACGTCCTGCGGCTCCGGAAATGCGGACGAGCTGACCGTGATTTTCGCCGCGATTGCGCCGCGGTAGTCGTAGCCGGGATCGATCGCGTTGAGGCGCACGAAGCTGCGCAGCAGCAGTCCGGCACCGGCGAGGAGCACGACCGACAGCGCGATCTCGCCGATGACGAGTGCATTGCGGATGTGGTTGCGGTGAGGTCCGTCGGTCGAGCCGCGGCTCCCTTCCTTCAGCGCCTCGACCAGGTTCGCTTTCGACGCCGACAGCGCTGGCGCGAGGCCGAACAGAATGCCGGTGAGCACGGCCACGACCGCGGCGAAGAACGCGACGTGCATGTCGAGCGAGATCGCGTCGAGGCGAGGCGTGTCGCTCGGCGCGAGCGCCACCAGCGCATCGACGGCCCACGTCGCGAGGAGTAGTCCGATCCCGCCGGCGATCAATGAGAGCAACAGGCTCTCGACGAGGTGCTGCCGGATGAGGCGCGCACGCGTCGCACCGACCGCGGCGCGAATGGAGATCTCGCGATCGCGCGCCGCCGCGCGGGCCAGGAGCAGGTTCGCCACGTTCGCGCAACCGATGAGCAGCACCACGCTCACGGCGACGGTCAACAGCAGCAGCGCGGGCCGGACGTCGCCGACCACGACGTCATGCAGCTTCTGCGTGCTGTACGTCACGCCGTTGTTGTTCTCCGGATACTGCGCGGCCATGCGCGCGGAGATCGTTTTCAGCTCGGCGTTGGCCTGCGCGAGGCTCACGCCATCGCGCAGACGCGCCACGGTCGAAATCCATCCGGCACCACGCGCTTCCGACAACGGCGCCTGCTTGAGCGGCGTCCAGAAGTCGGTGCGCTCGGTCGACTCGACTGGAAATTTGAATCCGCGCGGCATGACACCGATGACGGTGTCGGGGTCCTGTCCGAGGCGGATCTGCCTTCCGATCACGCGCGGATCGCCACCGAAGCGGCGCTGCCAGAGCTCGTAGCTGATCACGACCAGCGAGCTCTGTCCCGGCGCGTCTTCGCGCTCGGTGAACGTCCGCCCGAGGAGCGGCTCGAGGCCGAGGAGAGGGAAGAGATTCGCCGTCACCTTGCCGCCGTGGAGGAGCTCCGGCTCGGTATCACCGAACAGGAACGCGGTCGAGCGGCGATAGCCCGCCATCTGCTCGAAGCTTTTGGCCTGACCGCTGACGTCGTGGTAGCTCGGATACGAAAAAAACAGCTCGGGATGCTGCGCGCTCGAGCCGCGCACGGACACGATCTCCCCAGAATCGGGGAACGGCAGCGGCCGCAGAAGAATCGCGCTGAAGATCGTGTAGATCGCGGTATTCGCGCCGAGGGCGATGGCGAGAGTGAGGATTGCGAGCGCCGCAAAGCCACGAGCCTTGCGCAGGTTGCGCGCCGCGTACCGGACATCGTGCAGGAGACTGTTCATCGTCGTTTCCTAACCGGCTGCTTCGGTGAGATCGAAGCCGCTCTGATGCAGCTTCACTTCAGCGTCGCGCTCGCGCGTTTCCTCGACGATGCGGCCGTCGAAGAGATGGATGGCGCGATCGGCGTACCGCGTGAAGCGCGGATCGTGCGTGACCATGCAGATCGTGGAGCCGCCGCGATGCAGTTCGCGCAGCAGGTCCATCACCGCTTCGCCGTTTTTCGAGTCGAGGTTTCCGGTCGGCTCGTCGGCGAGCAGGATGGCCGGCTCGCCGCCGAGCGCGCGTGCAACGGCGACGCGCTGCTGCTGACCGCCGGAGAGCTGCGCCGGAAAGTGGCGCATGCGATGAGCCATCCCGACACGTTCGAGCGCCGCTTCGACACGACGTTTGCGATCGGCCGCCCCGAGCTTGCGATAGGTGAGCGGCAGCTCGACGTTCTCGTACACCGTGAGATCGCCAATCAGGTTGAACGCCTGAAAGATGAACCCGATCTCTTTGTTCCGGATGCGCGCACGATCGGCAGCGCCGAGGGTTTCGATGGCCTGGCCATTGAGCCGATACGACCCCGAGCTCGGCGTGTCGAGCAAACCAAGAATCGAGAGCAGCGTCGACTTGCCGCAACCGGATGGACCGGCGATCGACAAATACTCCCCTTTCTGCACTTCGAGATGCACGTTGGTCAGTGCATGCGTTTCGAGCTCGTCGGTGAAAAAGACTTTGCTCATGTTCTGGATCTGGATGAGTGATTCGGTGGGCATTGTTTTCCTCTAG
>DASVRB010000016.1:0-8541 GCA_036388835.1 Thermoanaerobaculia bacterium
ACATTCGGATCGCGCGGCGGGGCCGTGACCGTGAAGTCGACTAGATTCGATCGGACGTCGTCGGGCGAAACGACGAAGAGGACCGTGGTGTTCGCGAACTGCTCGCGCGTCAGGTCGATCCTGGCGCGAAGCTCGGATGAAGAGACGAACTCCGTGGTCACGGAGTACGACTCCGTGTCGACCAGGTACCCGGCAGCGAATCCGGAGCCGCGCACCACGACGTCGACGATCGTGCCGCCGACGCCGGTCGCCGGCGTGACGGAGGTGATGGCCGGATTGCCTGCGTCGACGCGGAACGGAAACGACTCCTGGCCGGCAAAGTACGCGTCATCGCCGCTGTACGTCACGTGGACGTTGGCGGAAACGGGCAGGCGAAATGTCTCCGTCACGGACGCCTTGCCGTCGACGAGTGTGACCTCGGCGATGTCCTGGCCGGGCGGGTCGTCGCCCCACCCGATGACGACGGTGCCGGTCGGAACACCGGACGGGCCGCTCAGCGCCACGTTGAACGTGACCGGAAGTTCGGCGTGCGCGGGACTTGGCGCATAGGTGAACGTCATCGTCACGTGGCGCTTCAGGTCATCGGGATGCCACTTGTCGAGCGTCACGTCGTTGCCGTCGCCACCGTGATAGTTGACGATGAATCCGTCGGCCGTCTGCACGTTCTCGACGACGCCGGCGAATGTGCCGGCGACGGACGTCGTCGATGTGTTCGAGACAACCACGACCGGCGTGCGATCGACGTACGGCCACACCGGCCACTGCACTTTCGCGCCGCCGAGGTCGACGACGCCGTTCGCGAAAAAAGCTCCCTCATCCAGCAGCACCACCACGGCCGGACCGAAACGGAGATCCGTGGACGACCTGATCCCGCTGACCGTACCGCCTGTCGCGACGAAAGAGCCGGCTGTGCCCGAATAGCTTCCGCGCACCAGCGTCACGGCCGCCTTGTCGGCGATCACGGTGGCGGCAGGGCCGTCGATGCGCAGCGGCACCGCGGCGTCCGTGCGAACTGCGACCGTTTTGCCGCCAGTGATCGTGAGGCCGGCGGTCAGAAGGAGGTTGCCTTTGACGTCCAGCGAGGCGTCGTCGGGAAGCTGCAACGTCGTTTGCGTGAGACGCAGGTCGGTCTCGATTGCCGCGCCGCCTGCGAGCGTCGCGACGGTAAGGACCTGCTGTTTCAGATTCGAGCCGCGCCTAACCTCGAAGCCCTCGAGGCGGCCAATCGTCTCGTCGGCCAGCAACGTCAACTTGCTGCGGCCGCTCGTGTCGACGAGCTTTGCCGAGTCGGCGATCGATTCCGCGGAATCGACGTAGATCAATGAGGACGCGGCATTCACGTCGCCCGGGATGCTGATCGCACCGCCGGTTTTCTCGAGCGTGACGATGGCAGTTTCGAGGTGAGTACCGCCCGAGTAGGTGTTTGGTTGCGCGCCCGTGAACACGAGGTCGCCGTTCACGCGCAGTCCGCCCGTTCCGCTGACGGCGCCGCCGAGCGTCACCGTACTAACCTCGACCTGCCCCGCAATCGCGAGGTCGCACGTCACCGTCGAGCCGGGACGCGCGGACGTCATGATGCCGTCCTGCGTCGCCAGGGAAGCGCCCGACAGCGTGTAGCCGGCCGCGAATTCGATCACCAGAAACTGGAGCCCGGCGACGTCGTTCGTCACCGCACGGCGCGCGGCGTCGGCAGGAAAGATCAGCACCGCCGCCGGGTCACCAACAGGCGAGCCTCCACTCCAGTTCGCCGCGTCAGACGTTTTGTCGCTGACGGTGCCCTGCCACGTGTGCGTGGCCGCAAATGAACGGACGGATACCAGGAAGAGGAAGAGAAGGGAGATTGTGCGAATCATGCGGACCGGCCGCCATTGTGGGCGACCTGGGCCGCGCGGTCAAAGGTTATTCACACTCACCGGACGTGAGCGCGATCAGCGGCCGGTGGTGGTGCTTGCGAATGTCTGCGTCACGCGCGTTTCTCCGGCAGCGAGCGTGACTCGGGTCCAGCGGCGCGCGTCGGGCGGGCTGCCGCGGCGTTTCCAGGCGAGCTCGTAATCGCCGGCGGGCAACACCGGGATGGTCAGTTCGCCCGCGGCGTCAGTCGCGAGCGCGAGCTTGCGCGCTTGAGCCATGCTGCTCAATACGCCGTTCGGGATGAGACGGCCCGCGTGACGGAGATTGACGCTGATGCCGGGCAGCGGCTGATCGTCGGTGGAAGTGGTGCGGATGCGCAGCGTGGCCACGCCGGCGGGCACAACGATGCGAACGCCACTCGCCGCATCGCGTCCGGTGACCGTCGCGACGGCGAACGAGGCGTCGGCGGGAACGACGTAAATCGTCCGCTCCCCTTTCTCCGGCACCGCCACCGTGGCCACTCCGTCCGCGTCGGTGCGCGTCATGCGCGACACGCTTCCTTCGGGCGTGAACTCCGTCAGCACGAGTGCACGCGCAATCGGTACGCCTTGCGGGTCGACCACCGCCACCCGCACCTGCACGCCACGCACGAGCGGCAGGTCGACAGTGAGATCGCCGTCGGATTCGCGCGCCTGCAACTGCACTCTTTCGCTGGCCAGGTAATCCTTCGCCAACGCGGAAATCGTGTACTGCCCGTCACCGGCACCGGGATAAACGAACGTGCCGTCTTCCTTGACCGCAATCGTGCGCTGCGCGCGCGTTTCGCCGCTGGTCGACTCGACGGAGAGCGAGACCTCCGTCACCGGCTTACCGGTCTCGGCGTCGAACACGCGGCCGGTGATGCGCCGCGACGGTACGACCAGCCGCCAGTGCGAGTCGGATGGACTAACGCGCTTCATCACCATGTACGGCTCTGCAAGCGCGCCTGCCGAAACCGCGACCGCGTAATCGCCGGCGGACCAGACCTCGGCGTCGAACCGTCCGCTCTGGTCGGTCTCCAATTCGGTTTTCCACGCGTCACCATCGAGCGATACGGTTGCCGCGAGCGGCTTTTTACGGAGCTCGACTTCACCGGTCAGGCGAAACGGTTCGAGCGACAACACGACCTCCGCCTCGCCACGCTCCGGCACTTCAATGGGAAATAGTTTCCGCTGCAGCGGTTTCGTTCCCGCCAGGAGCACTGCGTACTTGCCCGCTTTCAATCCTTCGAACTCGACGAGTTCTCGGCCGTCGACAGTCTGCGGTTCGCCAATCTCCTCGCTTTTCTGAAGCAGCGAAACGGTCGTTTTCTCCGGCAGCTCGACGTGCAGCGGCTTGACGACGCGCACAGTTGCGCCCGCAACGAGCTGCACGACTCCGAGATCGACATTCCCGCTGCGCCCGCCAGTTCGATTCGTTTCCGCCCGACGCGCGGATGCTCGACACAGAACGACTCCTCGGCCGGCAACGGCGTGTTGCACTTGAATGAGCCGTCCGCGTTTGCGCTGCAGACGACCCGCTTGCAATCCGCGGTGATCTCCGCGAAATCGGCCGGAGTGCTGCCGTCCGCGGAAACCGCGCGACCGGTCAGAACGACGCGACCGGGTGCGGCTTTGGACGCCACGCCGCGGGCGGCGCGCGGCCTGTCCGGCTCCTCGCCAGGCGCATACATGCTGCGGACCCGCTTTTTGAGCTGCGCCACGATTTTGCCGTCGCGCGTCACCACGTAATGCCAGTCACCTTCAGGCACGCTGACGTTCAGTCGGCCTTCCTTGAACCACCATGCGTCGAGCGTCAGCTTCCACGTCCCAAGCGTCGCCTCGGTCATCGTGACCGTGCCGTCCGAATCGCCGGGCAGGTCGAGCGTGATCGCGAACATCGGCTTGATGTAAGCGTCGACATCCGCCTCGTTCGCCGGCAGCACTCCGAGCACGATCGAATCCGCGGACTTCTTGATCAGCGCGTACTTGCGATCCACACGCGCGGTCTCCACCGGTGCCACACGCACCTGTTTGACACAGCCATTCGGCGGTGTGATGACGCCGTCGGAAGCGAGACAAAGGAGATGCTCCGCACGCGCGACGGACGAAAGGGACAGCAGAAGCAGGAGGATCAGGCGGCGCATCAGTCGTTCACTCACGATCGGAGCGACCATTAATGCGGCTCGCCTGACATCCGTCAAGAGGGAACTTAAGCGCGTCTGCCCTACCCGCCCGCGCCGCCCGAGGGAATCCAGCACGTGACTTCCGTGCCGCCGCCGTCGCGGGCGGCGAGGCGCATGCGGCCGCCGTGCGCTTCGACGATCTCGTTGCAGAGCGCGAGGCCGAGGCCGGAGCCGCCGGCTTTGGTGGTGTAGAACGGGACGAGGGCCTGGCGCATGACTTCTTCGGGCATGCCGCGGCCGCGGTCGAGGACGCGTAGGACGTCGTCCGCGGCGCCGCGCTGCACGGCGACGGTGACAGTGGCGGAGCCGGATTCGTGCGCGTTTTTGACGAGGTTGATCAGCACCTGCTGCATTTGGGTGCGATCGATATATCCCTCCGCCTGCGCATTGCCTTCGGTCTCGAACGGATAGAGCGCACGCACCGCGTCGAAAACCTCTGCCCACGGCGTGCGCTCTTTCCGCGGCACGGGCAGGCGGGCGAATTGTGCGTACGCCTCCAGAAATGCGCCGAGGAACTGCAGACGCTCTTCAATGAGCTCGTAAATCTCGTCGAGGCGATGATGGTGCTCCGGCATCGCGTGTGCGCGCCGCGCCGAATGAAAGAGAGAGCTGATCGGCGCGACGGTGTTGTTGATCTCGTGGTTGATCGTGCGGATCGCTTTTTTCCAGACCGACACCTCCTGCCGCCGTAATTCGGGCGTGAGGCGCTCCAGCAAAAGGAGACGGTGCTGCTGTGTATGGATACGAAACGTCCGCTGGGTCAGGTGAAAGGTTTCGTCGTCGACATTGAAGATTGCGTCGTCCGTAGTTGACAGCGCGTCGCGAAGTGACGGGGTCACGTTCGCAATGAGCTCCTGCAGCGTCCGGCCGTCGACGCGTGCACCGGCCGCCAATAGCTCGCGCGCGGCGACATTCGAATAGACGGCGCGCTCCGCGGCATTGAGCAGCACGACCGCCATCGGCGTCCGCTGCAGGATGGTGTCGAGCAGGATTTCTTTGTTGTGCACTTTGTGGCGGTCGATGCGCACCGCATCCGCCAGCTCGTTGTAGAGGCGCTTCAATTCCGCGACCTCATGATCGCCGCGCACGGCCAGGCGCAGTCCGTAATCGCCGTCGCGGGTGGCGCGCAAGGCGTTGCCGAGGTCGTCGTGCAACTGGCCGATCTGCCCGGCAATCACCTGCGCGCTCCAGATCATGGCCGGCAGCGCGATCACGAACGCGAGCGCGTACGCGGGCCAGCCGCTGGTGACGCGCAACGCCACCGCGGTCGCGCCGATGCCGGCGAGGGCGGTGACGGCAGTCAGGATTCCGATGCGATAGGAAAGTTTCAACGAGGGCGGCGCTCCAACACCACCCCTAATTTTTCCATACGGCGATAGAGCGCCTGTCGACTCAGCCCCAGCGCCTCGGCGGCACGCGAGACGCTGCCGTTCGCATTGAGCAGCGCCGTCTCGATCCGCGTCTTCTCGAACGGCGTGTCCTCACCGCGCGCGTCGCCGGACGCGGCGAAGCCGAGGTCCGCGGGCGTGAGCGTGTCGCCGTCGCTGACGGCGGTGGCGCGGAGAATCCGGTTCTGCAGCTCGCGGACATTCCCGGGCCAGTCGTGCGCAAGCAGCGCGGCGCGCGCGTCGTCGCTCAGCTTTTTCGGCGCCTTCACGAACGCGTCGGCCAGCGCGAGCACATCCTCACGCCGCTGCCGCAGCGGCGGAATCGCGATCTCGATCACGGCGATGCGAAAGTAAAGATCTTGACGAAAGGCGCCGCGGGCGATGGCCTGCTGCAGGTCGGCGTTCGTCGCGCAGAGCACGCGCACGTCGACGCGCCTCGTCTCGCTCGAGCCGAGGCGCTCGAACTCGCCGGTTTGCAGAACGCGCAGCAGCTTCATCTGCCCGGCGGCGGAGAGATTGCCGATCTCGTCGAGGAACAGCGTGCCGCCATGCGCCGCCTCGAACCGGCCGATGCGGAGTTTCGTCGAGCCGGTGTAGGCCCCCGGCTCCGCGCCGAACAATTCGCTCTCGATCAGCTCGTCCGGAATCGCGCCGGCGTTGACCTTCACGAGCGGCTTCTGTTTGCGCTTCGAGCCGGCGTGAATGATCTCCGCGATCTTCTCTTTGCCAGCGCCGTTCGGGCCGGTGATGAGCACCGGCACTTCGGACGGCGCGATCTGCACAGCAAGCGAGACCACGCGGCGCATGGCATCGCTGGCGTAGACGATGCCGCGCAGATCGTGCGTGCGCGCCAGCGCCTCGCGCGAGCGGCTGCGCTCGTGCTTCTCGCGCTCTTCCTCTTCACGCAACTCGCGAACGCGCAAAAGGCTGCGCACGGTGGCGATCAGCTTCGCGTCGTCCCACGGTTTTGCGAGGTAATCGGTCGCCCCTTCTTTCACCAGTTGCACCGCGGTCTCGAGCGACGTCCATGCGGTCATGAGCAGGATCGGCAGCGACGGATCGATCGCACGCACGCGGCGAAACAGCGCCACCCCTTCATCGCCGCTCGTCTCCCCCGGCGTGAAGTTCATGTCCTGCAGCATGAGCCCCGCCTCGCCACGCTCGATCATCCGCACCGCCGCCTCGGGATCGGCCGCGATCACCGACTCGACGTCGTGCAGATCGAACAGCATCCGCAGCGCCTTCGCCACCGCGGGCTGGTCTTCGACGATGAGGATTTTGGGCATCTGGATCGGTAGCTGGTTGCTGGTTACTGGTTGCTTGTGACGCATTGCGTGACAGCCAGACGGCGAGTCACAAGGAACCAGTCACCAGCAACCAGCAACATTCTTCTACACACTCCTCGTAGCAATCGACGGCGGCACGTTCATCGCGCGGAGTGCGGGCGGCAGGGTTGCGAGGAGGCCGTTGAGCCAGAGCAGGACCATGCCGGTTGCGATGAGTTGCCAGGGCATCTTCACATCGGTGACGTGCGAGACGAGAAGAAAGTTGAGGGCGTAGGCGGCGACCACGCCGAGGGTGATGCCGGCGGTGGTGGTGAGCCAGTTCTCGACCATGAAGTGCCGCAGGATGTCGGCGCGTGTGGCGCCGAGGGCGCGGCGCGTGCCGATTTGCTTCGTCCGCTCCGAGACCGCAAGCGCGGTGATGCCGAGGATGCCGAGGCCGGTCACGAACACCAGCGCGACGATCAGGCCGGTCATCACGCCGATGGTCAGACGCGAGGTCGAGAACCATTGCGTCTTCTTTTCCGGCGTCGGCTTGAACTCGAGCACGCGCCCTGGATTCGCGGCCGGAAGACGCTTCTCCAACTCCGCCATGACGGCCGGCATTGCGCCCGGCTCGGTGCGGATCAGGAAGCGCGTGCCGTTGTTGAAGCCGCCCACGCGCGACGGCACGAAGATCACCCGGTCGGCGATGCCGCGCCATGACTCCGGATTGAAGCCGAAGGGATTGAAGAACGTCTCGACGATCCCGACCACCGTCATCTGCTCCCCTTCCGGCGCCCCGGAGTCGGTGGCCCGCACGATCGATTTGCCGAGCGCTTGACCGTCCGGGAACAGCGTCTTCGCGACAGTGCGCGAGATCACGGCGACGCGCGGCTCCTGTTCGACGCCGGCGGCGGGATAGTCGCTGTCAGTGAAGCCGCGCCCTTCGACCACTTTCATCCCGAGCGAGTCGAAAATGCCCTGGGTCGCAAAATACCTCTGCGTGCCATGCGGTGCGCCAGGTGCGCCGACCGCTTTGATCTGCATTGACGAGCCGCCGCCTTCCCAGAGCAGCATGTGCGAGTTCGCGACGGCGCGCACTCCGGGTACAGAGCGGATGGCCTGCAGGTCGGCGTCGATGTTGTTCTCGAGATACGCGTTGTCGCGGAATTCCTCCGCGAACGGACGGCTGCGCATCCAGAGGATGTTGTCGTCGTCGAACCCCGAGGGACGAGCCATCTTCGCGCGCTCCGCAATGATGACGTTGACGCAATTCGTCACGATCGCGAGCGTCATCGCGATCTCGAGCACGAGCAGGACCACCCGCGTGCGATTGTGCTTCATGGCGCGAAGAATCGGGCCGATGTTCATTTTTTCCTCCGGGAACGCTTTGGCGCCTGCGCGCTTTGCGCTGTTGCTCGTGCGTTTTCTTTGGCACCGGGGCGCTTAGGCGCGGAGGCGCTTAGGCGCTTGGGTAGTGTGTTTCTCGAGCGTGCTTATCTTTGACATTGCTACTGTGTTGCTCACGACGCACATGGCTATTGCGTCGAAGTACCCAAGCGCCTACGCGCCTAAGCGCCCCGTCGGAGGCGCTAAGCGCCTCCGACGTCTACTGCACTTTCAATTGCATTGCGGGCGGGACTGAGCAGACGCGCCACGCGGGATACAGACCGGCTACCAGGCCGGAGACCATGGAGAGGCCGACGGCGAGGAGGAGCATTTCGCCGTCGAGTCGCAGTACGTCGCCGCTGTGGACGTATTTCGAGAGCAGCTCAATGAGGCCGAGCGATAAGAGGATGCCGAGGGTGCCGCCGGCGAGGCCGATCAACTCGCA
>DASVRB010000017.1:0-2232 GCA_036388835.1 Thermoanaerobaculia bacterium
CGACTTTGAGCGTCATCTCGACATGTTCGCGATGCGCGGTGAGCACCCGTTTCCAGCGCGTGAGGTGCGACGCGCATCTGCCGAGCGCCTCGTCCGCGCTCGAAAGCGCGAGGCCGTAACGGATGGCCACGAACGTCGCCACTTCGAGCAGGCGCGCGCGCGTATTCGCGACTTTGATCAGGATCTCGCGATCGCCGAGCGGCTGGTCGTCCGGCACTTCGACCGCGCTCAGATAGAGATCGCCGACCGTGATCGCGGAGGCGATCGGCTCGATGTCGTCGCGCAGCAGATGCGCGCCGATGACGATCGATTTCATCGCGGCGCGCTCACCGTTTCGACGTCCGGATGATGGCGTCGACGTTCGCCAGAACGACGTTCAGGCCGAGGTAGAGCAGATCGACGTCGCCGATCGAGATCACCGCTTCGCCCGCGATGATCACACCGCGGTCGAGCAGATGATCGAGCGTCTCGAGCAGCGGAAGTTCTTCCAGTTGTTCGTTCATGAACGAACGCTAACGGCGGGAGCGCGGCACGGTACGTGTTCCGCGTCTCAGCGTTCCGCGTTGCCTCCTGCAAACGTGTACGGCGGCCAGGGGCCGGTGATGCCGAGCGTCACCCCTTCGCTTTCGTAGCGCGCGGTGAGCTCGCCGCGCAGCTCCTGCAAAACCGCCTCCTCATCTCGATTGATGAGCACATTGATCTGCGGGAACGCCCCCTCGCGGCCGGCGCGCGACTCCGCCACCGTCTCGCAGCGCAGCTTCGCCAGTATCGCCGCTTCGATCTCTCCCATCACCGCTTCTTCCGCGGTGCGCGAGGCGCGTTTTTTCTCGTCTTCGAGCTTTTTCTTCAGCAAAAAGGCCTTGCCGGGCGCCGCGCCGGCGATGTCGTGCTGCAGGTCGCGCAGCGAGGCGACGCGAGAGGTCAACGCCTCGCTCCACTTCGCCGCGTCGAACTCGATGCGCAGCGTCCACTCCTGTTTGCCTTCGAGCCGCGCCAACGATTTGTCGAGCAGCTCGCGATTCTTTTCGAGGTACGTACGCAGCGCGTCTTCATTGCTGAAGAGCGTGAAGGCGCGCAGCGGAACGAGCGCGGTCTGCTTCATCACGTCGCTCACCACGTCCTGGTGGCGATAGCCGACCGCGCCGAGCCATTCGAGATCGGAAGCGCGGCGATCGATGACGTCCTGCGAGAACTCTTCGGCGCTGACGGGCGTGAAAACGGCGCACATCCCATCGAGCACGACAGTGCCGAATCGCCGCGATCCGTCGATCGCTTCCGCGTCCGGCGTCACCGCCTCGCGCGTCACGGCATACACGTAAAGAACCACGCGCGAACTATAGCGGAACGAGTGCGAGCAGCTCGTCGAGCGTCAGCGGCGGCCGCGTGCGGCGCTCGATTACAACCGCGTCGCCGAGGGTGTCGAGGGCGTGCAGCTCGTGTGCGCGCATCGAACGGTCGCACGCGTCGTCGTTCTCCGGCGTCGCGTAATTCGCGATCACGCCGCCCCTGCGAATGCCGCGCGCGCGCAGGTCGTCGAGCAGGCGGCGCGTTTCGGCAACCACGATGCGTTCGGGCCGCGTCACCACAATCACCGCCGCGCGCGCCGACAGCAATGCCGCGTCGACCGACTTTAATTCGCGCGATGCGCGTACGAGCTCCTCGCCGAGGGAGCCGGCCGGGATGAGATCGCGATAGCGCAGCAGCAGCCGCATGAACTCGCGCACCCACTCGCCGGCCGCTTTCGGCAGGTCGAGGAGGCGCAGGAAATGCCCGGTCGGCGCGGTGTCGACGATGATCCCTGCGAGCGTCTCGTCTGCGATGAGATCGGCGAGGCGGGTGATCGCGAACAGCTCATCCGCACCGGGCGGGGCGATCTCGATGAGGCTGCGCATCGCCTCGACATCGTAGCCGAGGGACATGCCGCGCGGCGTGAGCGCACCGACGGCGTCGACGATCTTCTCGCCGACGCTGTCGCGGAAACGCCGCCATTTCGCTTTCGTGTCGATCGTCTCCACGCGCAGGTTCGGCGGCGCCGCAACGCGCTCGAACACGTCGCGCAGCGAATGTGCCGGATCGACGGAGATGACGACGTACTGCTTGTCGGGATTGCGGGTGGCGAGCTGCAAGGCGATGGACGCGGAGCAGGTGGTTTTGCCGACGCCGCCTTTGCCTGCGAGGAAGGTAAGCGGTGCGATTGCAATCGTTCCAGTGGAGCGGCGGGCTTCAGCCCGC
>DASVRB010000018.1:0-5928 GCA_036388835.1 Thermoanaerobaculia bacterium
GTTTTTGTTTTGCCTTGGACGGCGATTTTCGCGATGTGCGTATGTTGGCCTTGGACGACGGGTTGCGCTGCCGCTGACCGAGTCCGCCCGCCGAGGGCGCTCTGGTCGTGTCTCTGTGTCGCGGTG
Source organism: Thermoanaerobaculia bacterium (assembly GCA_036388835.1). Taxonomy (GTDB): domain Bacteria; phylum Acidobacteriota; class Thermoanaerobaculia; order Gp7-AA8; family Gp7-AA8; genus QHVT01. The sequence continues at coordinate 127 of DASVRB010000018.1, forward strand.
ACTGCAACCGGCAACGGTGAACAGCGGTGAGGCTGCGCTACGGCGGGCGAGCTCGGCCCGCACAATGATCGCCGCCCAAGGCGAAAACGCGCGCAGCGCGAAACCGCCGTCCGCAGCGAAAACAAACGCCGCGGGCCGAGCCCGCCCGCCGGAGGCGCCCCGGTCGTCCCCCGTTAATCAGTTCGACATAGCAACCCGCAGCCGCGCTTTGGCGCGCAGATACAGCGGGCCGACGGAGCCGAGGGGGACATTTGTGGCGGCGCTGACCTCTTCGTAAGAACGTTGTTCCAGACCGATCATCGTGCAGAGCGTGCGGGAGCGGTCGTCGAGGAGGGCGAGCGCCTGGTGGACGGCCAGCACATCGTCGTCGACGGGTGTGATTGACGGCTCCGGGAGCTCCGCTGATTGTGCGCGGCCGCGTGTGCGGCGTTCGATCTCCTGGCGGCAGAGATTCGCCATCGTGCCGGAGAGCCACGACTTCGGAGTGCGCACCGAGGCGCGTTTTTCGAGGAACAGCAGCCATGTTTCCTGCACCAGCTCCTCCACATCCTCCGCGGGGAAACCGTAGCGGCCGCGCGAGATCGCCTGCAGCGTGTTCAGCGTCGCGTCGTACAGAGTCGCCATGTCAACCTCTGCTTCCGAGGCCGCTTCGACCGTCGCCAGCATCTCCTGCAGCGCGGCCATCAGCTCGTCTTCCACGAGCGGCTTCCGGAGCACCAGTTGCGCGCCGCGCTCGCGGAGGCGGGCCACCGTCTCCTCGTCCGCGTAGCCCGTCATCGTCGCCACGCGCGAAGTCGGGCTGATGCGGCGAACCGCGTCGAGCAGGCGGAAGCCGTCGTCCTCGCTGCGCATGCGGAGGTCGGCGAGGATCACCGGGAAGAACTCGCTCGCCATCAGCTCCTCGGCGGACTCACAGTCCCAGGCGCCTTCCGACTGGATCGAGTGCAGTTCCAGCACAGCCTGAATACCGGCGACGACCGCCGGCTCGTCATCAACAACCAGAATTTTGGACATAACCCTCTTCTCTCGCGCAGGAGTAGATCAAGGATTGCGCCACGCTAAGTCATTGAAAACAAAGCGAACGTCGCGTAATCAGCGTTTGCTGACAGGACGGGTGTTCATTTTGTGGACATCACCAGCGCCTCGATTCCGGCGCGGGTGAGCTTGTCGGCGGCGGCCGTCGCTTCCGGGCGCGTCTCGTATGGCCCGGCGCGCACCACCGTGAGCGAGCCGCTCTCGTCGAGCGTCGCCGCGACGCCGCTGCGGCGCGCGCGATCGGCCGTGGCGACCGCGTTCGCGCGGACGCGGAACGCGCCGATCGCCACGACGTAGCCGCGCAGATTCTCGCGACGTTCGCCCGCGACCTCCGTGCGCACCACCGGAGCGGCCGCTTCCGCGATCGCTGCTTTCGGCGTGACGTCGAGCGCGAGCGTCGTTGGTGCCGCGGGGAGGACCAGGCGATGTTCCACGCCGTTCGCGACGACCGTCACCTCGCCTGCGGGGAGCGAGCGGAGCGAGAAACGTCCCTGCTCGTCCGCTTTGATCTTGCGACCGAGGGGCCGGACTTCCAGCTCCGCATTCGCGGGGGCGCCCGAGCCGGCGATCGTCCGATGCGCGCGCAGCGTGTAGTCCGTCTGCTGCGGTTTCGCGCGATCGAGCATCACCGCGCGCGCGTCCGTTCCGGCGAGCGAATAACCGGCCGGCACCGAGTCGCTGAGCAGCGAGAGCTGCCATTCGCCCGGCGCCGCGGCCATCATGAAGCGGCCATCCGAGGCGGTCGATGCGATCACCTGCGACGTGCCGCGCGAGAGCAGCACGCGCACGTTCGCGATGCCATCGCCCGCATCACTGATGATGCGGCCCACCACGCGCGCGGGCGTGTACGCGACGCCGAACGCCACCTCGTCCCCCGCCTCCAGCTCCACGCGCGACGGGGTCGTAAAGTACGCGTCCGGCCGATCGGGAACGCGCACCGTCACGCGATGCGCGCCGCGCGCGACATTGCGGAATGAGAACGTGCCGTCCGCATTCGTTCGCAGCCGCGTCGTGCCGTCGAGCTCCACCTCCGCGACGACCGGAGTGCCGTCGCTCGCGCCGTCGAGATCCTCGTCCGCGAACACGACACCCGAGATCATGCCGTGGCCATTGCCGAGCAGCGAAGGGAGTCCATCAAAGCGCTGCCGCACGCCGACTTCGACATGCGGTGTGATGCGCGCATCTTCACCACGGCGCTCGGTGCGCCAGTAGGTGTAGCCGGCGAAAACATCGGTCGCCGCGGCGATGCGCCGTGAATAGGTGAGCGTGGCGATGGTGGTGGTGTCGCGGGACGCGACCCCCTCGGTCACGTTGCGGATGAAGCGCGCGCGCAGTTGCTGCCGCGAGCGCGATGCGCCGAGGAACGCGAGCTCGAAGCCGAGCTGCGTGCGAATCGGGGCGAGATCGACGGTCACTCCTTCGATGTAGCCGAGCTCGATCAGCGCCGCATGCTCGCGCAGCGCGCGTGCGATTGCAGCGGGTGAGGTCGCGGTGATGCCGAGGTTCTCGAGTGCGAGGGCGAGCTCCGGATGCTCGTGAAAAATCAGCTCCAGCGTCGGCGCGTTCTGCTGCCGGTCGAAATAGGCGTTCGCGTAGACGCGGCCGAACGAGCGTCGCGCGCTCAGGCGAAAACCGTGGCCGCCGCGGTTCGTGCTCGACTGCGCGTATCGATAGAGAGCCGACACACTGCCGCGGCCGATGTCGACCCGCGCACCGAGCGGCAGCGTCAGCGAGCTCGATTCACCGAAGCGGCCCCACGACGCGCCGCCTGTGATCGAGAGGCGATCAGTCACGCGATGATCGACGTCCGCCGAACCGGCGATCACGCGTGTGTCGGCAAAGTCGGTGGCGGCGAATGTCAGCATCGCGTTCGAGCCGCGGCCGTATGTGTGACTCCACGATGCGTCGGCGAGCAGACCGCGCGGATGACCGGCCGAGGCGACCGCAAAATCGTCGGGGCGATAACGAATGTCGCCGCGCGCCTGATCGCGCTCGGAGATGTACGCGAGCTCCGCGGCCACACCGAGACCCCGGCTGTAGCCGAGCTCCGCGCGCACAGCCAGCCGCTCCGTATCGTCGTAGTCGTACAGCAGCGACAGCACCGTCCCGTCGCCGCGATACGCGAACACGCCAGGTGTGATGCGCGAGTGCGTGCCGGTGCGATACGCGTACGCTGCGCCGGCGACGACATTGCGATCGACCGGCACGAAGAACGATTCGTACGTTGTGTACGCGGTGTAGCCGGCGTGCACGCGCCAGTGGTCGTCGAGGTAATGCACGCCGCGAATGGGGACGTGCGAAAGGGTGAGCGGCGAGTGATCGACGTCGCGATCGAAGAGGGTCAGCTCGCGTCCCTGCGTGAAGAAGCGGATCGACGCGGACGGAATGCTGGTCTGCGCGCGCGCGCCGATCGGCTCCGCGGCATGCGACGTGGTGACGTGAACCTCGGTGCGCTGGGTCTTCGTCTCGCGCGTCAGCGTCACGCTGTTCTGCAGCTCGCGCGCGCCGCTGTTGTATCGGACTTCCGCCACGCCCTGATGCGCCTGCGATTGCTTCTGCACCGCGGCGGCGAGGGCGGGCGCCTGCTTCACGGCGACGTCGAACGCCTGCTCGCCGGTGCTGCTGATGACGATGACTTTCGTCCGTCCGGCGGTGCGGCCGAACAGCGTGACGGTGCCGTTTTGCGCGGCGACGTCGACGACGTTCGCGTCGATCGCCCACGCCGCGGTGGCACCGGGCGCGGGGATGGTCTGCGACTCACGGACAGTCAGCGTGTACGACGCGGCGGCGCGTTTTGCGCCGAACATGCCGCTCGCGCCCTGGGCCACGGCCTCGCACGAGCATGCGAGCCAGACCAGTACGGCGAGCGACGCGAACTGCTTCAACGAATCTCGACCTCGGCGGATTGTGTAAGGGTGTTGCCCTCGTAGTCGTACGTGACGAAGACGCGGTATTTGCCGGGATCGAGCTCGCCGCCGTATTCGGTGCCGAGGTTTGCCGACTCGCCGGGAAGCAGACGGCGCGGCTCGAGCGTCGACTTGCCGACCAGCGCGCCCTGCGCGTTCACCACCGCGAGCACGCCGTTCGCGACGAACGGCTCGCGTCCCGCGTTGCGGCAGGCGTGCGTGACGCCGAGGTTCGCGCTCGCGCTCTGCGGTCGCACGGTCAGCGGCTCGGCCGTCATCTGAACCACGTCGCTGGTCGTGAAGGTCAGCAGCGCGCCGAGCGAGGCCGTCATCGGCACGTTGCCGCTCATCACTTTGTTCGTGCCGCGGAAGAGCGCGATCACCGCGCGCTGCTCGGTGCTCGGCGGGAGCGTGACGGTGATGGTGGCGTTCACCGATTCGCCCGGCGCGACCTGCACCTGTTTCTGCGAGAAGACCGCGGTGGCGGCGATGCTGCCGGCGATCGCGCCGGCTTCGAAGAAGACGCGCTTGCCGTCTTTCACGACCACGTCCTGCGCGACGAGCTCGAACGAGAACGGGCGCGAGGTGCCGTTGGTCAGCGTGAGCGTCTGGGTCGTGCTCTGCCCGTGATCGCCGCGCAGCATGACCACCGCGGGGCTGAGCGAGAGAGCGCCGTCATCGCCGGCGAACGCCGTCAGTGCGTGCAGGAGGAACAACGTGGAGAGGGATGTGCGGATGAGTTTCATTCGGTCGTGATCTCCCAGCCAATGCTCGCGGCGACTGCACCCTCGGGCGCGCTCACCGGCACTTCGATTTCCAGACGGTGCGTGAGGGCGATTCCGATCGGCGCGTTCCGCTGGATGATCTGCGGCGCGGCGCCGAGGACGACCCCGTCGATGCGGATCGTCGCGTGCGGGTCCGGCGTCTCGAGAAACGCGCGGACCGTTGCCGTGCCGCGTGCTTCCCGCGAAGCCGCTCCGATGCGCATCGCAAACGTGCGCGCGGTGACGGAGTAGCGTCTCCGTCCACCGCGCCACGAAATCGTTCCCGCGTCGACGACCGCCGTCGTGGCGCGGCCTGCTTCGAAGAACGTGAGCGAAAGCTCGGAGGGGGGAGGGGTGACCGCCACAGCGCGCTGGCGGCCCCCCGCCTGCAGTTCGAAAGAAACGGTGAGGGAGAGGTAAAGGGTTACGAGAGTGGCCACGGCGACGGGCGGTTTCTTGCGCATGCTCATCGGGTGGCAGGGTGGGACTTGGTTAGTTGGAGGTGGCGACGAAGGTGATCGAGTTGTTGATCGAGCCGGCGGCCGCGCTGTCGGCGGTGACGATGGCCCAGGGGAAGGACTCGGTCTGGCCGTACGCGCCGGTCGCGGTGAGGGTGGTCGGGGAGGAGTTGCTGAGCGTCGAGTTGTTGACTTTCCAGACGACGCCCGTGGGGGGTGCGCCGCCGAGCTGCGCGGTGAGCGTGTAGTCGGTGCTGGTGAGGTTGGCCTTGTCGACGCGGACACCGATGTTGGCGGAAAGCGTCCAGTCGGATGCGCCGCGCGTCAACGTGAAGCCGGTCGGCGCCGCGCTGTACTTGCTGACCGTGTCGAGCGCCGAGGTTGCGGCGGCGGTGCCGGTGCCGCTGGTCGTGCCACCCGCGGACTGAATGGTGAGGTTGATCGAGCTCGCCACCGTGCCGGTGACGGTCAGAGTTCCGTTGCTCGTATCAGCCGAAGCAACCGCCGCAAACATCATGATTCCCGCTGCCATCGCAAACTTTTTCATGTTCATCTCCTATGAATTTTCAACGTCTGCATGTGAGTCCGTGGCAGCGGAGAAAAAATACAGAGCGGGTAATTTTTTTTGCTCGCGTGAGG
>DASVRB010000019.1:0-11402 GCA_036388835.1 Thermoanaerobaculia bacterium
GGAACTCCGAGGAACTCCGAGGAACCCCGAGGAACTCCGAGAAACTCGCCCACCGGTCACCCATCACACCCTGCCCAAACCTCGTGGCGTACACTGCTGTACGGAATGACGGAACATTCGCTCTTCCATCTCGTTCGCGAGGGCGAGCAGCGCGAGCCGGGCGCGGATGAGGTGTCGCGTTTGCGGGCGGAGCTGGAGGCGCGCAATCGTCAGGAGATCGCGATTGCGGAGCTCGGTCAGGGGGCGCTCACCGGCATCGATCCTTTGATGCTCCTCGGCCAGGCCTGCGCGCTGGTGGAGCTGACTCTCGAGGTCTCGCATTGCCGCGCCCTGGAGCTCGGCGCCGGTGGGCGCATGACCGTACGCGCGGCCCTCGGCGCGAACGAGACCTTCGCTCACTGCACGCTCGATGCGGACGAGGACGACTCGGTCGCGATGGTCACGCTCCTCGCCGACGCGCCGTTCACCTTCTCCAACCTGGATGAGGAGACGCGCTTCAAGGCGACGCACATGCGCGACGATCACCGCGTCCGCAGCGGCGTGGCGGTGGCGATTCGGACGCAGTTCGGGCCGTTCGGGATCATCGTCGCCTACTCCGATCGCGAGCGGACGTTCGCCGATTACGAGCTCGCGTTCCTCCGCTCCACCGCGAACATCGTCGGCGAGGCGATCGCCCGCGCGCGCACCGAACAGGCGCTGCGCAAATCGGAAGCACGCCTGCGCCAGCTCATCGCCACCACCCTCGACGCCGTGATCACGGTCGACCGCGCGCTGAACGTGATCGAGTGGAATCGCGAGGCGGAGAGCGCGTTCGGCGTGCCAGCCCGCCAGGCCCTCGGCGCGCCGTTGCCCGACTTCATCTTTCGCAGCGGCAGCACGCGCGCGTTCCGCAGGATCGTCGAGCGGCATCGCGGTGAGAAGCCGTCGTCGATGCTCCGGCAGCGCCTCGAAACAGTGGCGCGGCGCGCGAACGGCGAAGAGTTCCCGGTCGAGATCACGCTCGCGTCCACCGGCAGCGGCGGCGAGGCGACGTTCACCGCGTTCATCCGCGACATCTCGGAACGGAAGCGCGCCGAGCACGAGCTCGCGCGGCGCGAACAGCGCTTCCGCACAATCGTCGAGAAAAGCTGGAGCGGCGTCGTGCTGCTCGACGGCGACGTGCAGTTCTCGTTCGCCGGCTCGTCGACGCAACACCTGATCGGCTACGAAGAGCACGAGCTCCTCGGACGCAACATTCTCGACTTCGTCCATCCGCGCGACGCGGAGGCAACGGGAAAAGTGTTCGCGGAAGTGCTGGCGCGGCCGAATCACGAAGCGCACGGCGAGCTGCGCTTCCGCCACAAGAACGGCAACTGGATCTGGCTCGAAGGCTTCTGCCAGAACCTGCTGCACGAGCCGAGCGTCGGCGCGATCGTCCTCAACTATCGCGACGTGTCGCAGCGGAAGGAAACCGAAAAGCAGCTCGAGTACCGCGCGTACTACGACTCGCTGACCGGCCTGCCGAACCGGCTGCTGTTCCGCGACCGGCTCGTGAACAGTCTCGCCGCGGCGAAGCGCAACCGCGTGGGCGTGGCGGTGATGTATCTCGACGTCGATCACTTCAAGCTCGTCAACGACGGACTCGGTCACTCGTACGGCGATCGCCTGCTGGCCGACGTCGCGCGCCGCCTGCACACCGCGCTGCGCGCATCCGACACCATCTCCCGCATCGGCGGCGACGAGTTCAGCGTGCTGCTGCCGGAAGTCACCAGCACTGACGCCGTCGCCGGCGTCGCGCGAAAAATCCTCGACTCGCTCGTGCAGCCGTTCGACATCGACGGGCACGAGCTCGTCGTCAGCGCGAGCGTCGGCATCAGTTGCTATCCGGCCGACGGCGACGACGCGGAGACGCTGCTCAAATGCGCCGACGCGGCGATGTATCGCGCGAAAGAACTGGGCCGCAATCAGGCGCAGCTCTTCACGCCGAGCATGAACGAGCGGTACGTGCGGCGCCTGGCGCTCGAACAGCATCTGCATCACGCCATCGAGCGCAATGAGCTCGAGCTGTACTACCAGCCGATTTACGACCGCGCACGCCGGCGGGTGGTGTCGCTCGAAGCGCTGCTGCGCTGGCGCGATCCGGTGCGCGGACTGGTGCAGCCGGCCGAGTTCATCCAGCTCGCGGAAGAGACCGGGATGATCGTGCCGATCGGCGAGTGGGTGCTGCGCGCGGCGTGCAGACAGTTGCGCGAATGGCAGGAAGCGGGCATCCCGTCGCTGCACGTCGCCGTCAACATCTCGGCCGTGCAACTGCAGCAGCGCGGGCTCGTCGAAGTCGTCCGCTCCGCGATCGAGGAAAGCGGCATTGCACCGGAATCGCTGCAGCTCGAGATCACGGAAAGCGCGGCCATGCAGAACTTCGAGGCTACGAAGAAGGTGCTGCGCGAGATCCGCGAAATGGGTGTCGGCCTGGCGATCGACGACTTCGGCACCGGCCAGTCCTCGCTCATTTATCTGAAGGACTTTCCGATCGACACGGTCAAGATCGACAAGGAGTTCCTGCGCGACGTGACCTCCGACGAGACCGCAGCGGCGATCGTGTCGTACGTGATCAACCTCGCACACACGCTGCAGCTCACCGTCGTCGCGGAAGGGGTGGAGACCGAGGAACAGGCGCGCTTCCTGAGGCACTACTCGTGCGACCTGCTGCAGGGCTATCTCTTCAGCAAGCCCATTCCCTCGGCAGACGTGCTGGCGTATCTGAAACAGCACGGCAACTGAGCCGTAGAATCGGAACGTGCGCACCTCGCTCGCCCGCAATCCCTCGGCGCGTTTTCTTCTCCTCGCACTCCCTCTCATTGCGACCTGCGCGGTGCTGGTCCGCTCGCGGATGTTCGCGGCGAATCCGGACGTCGCCGCGTGGGGTGTGACGTTCGACCTGACGATCAGCGTCCCGCTGCTCTACTGGTTTTTCGTCGTGCGCGGCGGGCACGCGAAGCCGATCACGATCGCGCCGCTGTTCATCGCCGGGACGTTTCTCGCCGCGCTGCTGCTGCCGAGCGCGCAGGAGCAGTTCGTCCATCATCTGCAGCTCTTCGCTGTCCCCGCGGCCGAGGTGCTGCTCCTCGGCGCGCTGGTGCGTCGAGTGGCGCGGCTGAAGCGGGAAGGCAGCAGTTCCGCCGATCCGTACGTCCGCATCTTCACGGCTGCACGTGCGCTGGTCCGCGATGGGCGCGTGGCAGACGTGGTCGCGTCAGAATTCGCGATGTTCTATTACGCGCTCTGCTGCTGGCGCAAAGAACCGGACGAGGTAAACGGGCGCGCGTTCACGGTGCACGAGCGCAGCGGCTGGTCGACCGTGCTGGCCTGCATCATCGTGCTGGTGGTCGCCGAATCGATCGGCATGCATCTCCTCCTCGCGATGTGGAGCCCGGTCGCCGCGTGGCTGTGGACGGCGATGGATGTGTGGGCGATCGTCTGGCTCATCGGCGACTACCACGCGCTCCGTCTGCGCCGCTCGTGGGTCGACGGCGAGGCGCTGCATCTCAATTACGGCATGCGCTGGAGCGTGTCGATTCCGCTCGAGGCGATTACGTCCATCGAAGAAGTGCGCGCCGAATCGGAGTGGAAGCGGAAAGACGTACTGAAGGTGGCGATGCTCGAAGAGCCGCGCTGGCTGATCGCGTTCGATCAGCCGTTCGCGGCGCGCGGCATGGCGGGACTGCGGAAAGAGATTCGCGGGATCGCGCTGCTGCCGGACGACGACGACGCGATTACTTTCTTACGGACCGCGTGCGGCCGCCGTTGCTCACACGATTGACGCGCAGCGCGCCGGTGAGCATCGCGGTGTCGCGTCCACTGCGCACCACCACCGAGGCCGACATCGCGGGGGCGTTCCCCTCGATCACGTACGTCGCGTGCACACAGTTGTGCGACCAGCCAAAGTCGGAGATGCGCCGGAAGGCGGGGCTCGTCACTTCGAAGTTCGTCATGCCGCTGGTGAAGCCGTCGCCCGCGACCATGATCTTCACGGTCTGGCCGGCGCGAACGGACGCCGACGAAGTCGAGAGACTCATGTCGTGCGTGTCGGGCTCGGAGACGCCGATCCATTTCGGATTCAACTGCACCGGGCCGGAGGTATTGAGGACGAGATTGCCGTAGACGCGGCCGTTCTCGACGTCGACCGTCGAGGCGAAGAACTCGGTTGGGAACGGAGTCGCGGCGGCCTGCCGCCACGTCCCCTGCAGCGCCTGCGGCTGCACCGGCCCGTCGAGCGGCTCCGCGTACAGCTTGTATTTGCCGGCCGGCATGCCGGAGAGCGTGAACTCGCCGGCGGCGTTCGTCAGCACGGTCGCGGCAGGCTGGCCGTTCGCGTCGAGCGCCACGACCTGCGCTGCGAAGATGCCGCCCTGATCGCCGATCACGCGGCCGCTGAGCGTCGCGCCAGTGAGAGTCGGATCGCCTTTCGGATACATCGTGGCGATGGAGATGCGGTCGTCGAGCTCGAACGTCGCGGGGTCGGTACCGGCGCTGACGTACGGGTACATGATCGAGGCGAGGACCGCCGAGTGGTCGAGACCGAGAACGTGACCGATCTCGTGCTGCAGTGCGACCTGCGCGTTGACGTTGCCGTCGAACAGCGCCTTGTCGATGGTGATGTCGGCGTCGAGCATCCGGCCGGTCTTTGTGTCGTAGCTGTACGACGTGACCGCCGCGGCGCCCTGATCCTGGAAGAGATCGTCGGCCAGCGAGACCGAAATGCGATTGGCCGCCTGCGGCATCACGTTGGCCACCACGCCGCCCGAACGGAAGCTGATCTCGGCGTCAGGAATGGCCGCCCACGCCGCGAACGCCTTCTCCACCATCGCCGCCGCGTTCGGATTCGCCTGCGCCACGCGATTCTCGATCTCGTACTTCAGCGGAAACGCCGCGCGCTCCCATTCGATCGGTGTCGGGGTTCCGTTGATGTCATACGTCATCCGCGTCGCCGCGGAGAGAGGCAGGACCACAAGAATCGCAAGAAAAGAAGCCGGCAGACGGAGGGACATAGTTGATCGCCAAGGTGCAACCCAAGTGCCACTGAATAACTATTGGATGGGCAATGGTACCCCGAAGTGGTGCCGGGTCGGTGGGTTTTTGTTTGGGTCATCAGGGGGCGTCAGCGCGGGATGACCTGCCGGAGGCAGTCCCTTCGCCTGCATGAAGGGGATTCCGCGCCGTCGTTGCGGCGCGGAATGACACGGTGGCGAACGCGCGGTCGCCGCTCTCTCCGATCGTCATCCTGAGCTTTAGCGAAGGATCTCAGCCACGACGTCCGAAGCAACGAGCGCCGGTCGTCGCATCGCAGGGATGGCATTCCTCCTGTCATCCCGAGCGTCGCGAGGGACCTGGGCGGGCGGGGCGCGATGCACGTGCCTGCCGCCCCTCCCACCCAGGCCCCTCGCTACGCTCGGGGTGACAGAAAGTGGGGCGCCTTTCGCGTCGCTCACGACGACGAGGGGATTTACCCCAACGCGATCAAATCAATCTCCACCGCCCCACCCTTCGGCAACCCACTCGCCTGGATGGTGGTTCGGGCCGGCTTGTGGTCGCCGAAATACTCGGCGTAGATGCCGTTCAACGTCTGGAAGTTGGCCATGTCGCTGAGGTAGACGGTGGCTTTGAGGACGCGGTCGAAGCTGCTGCCTGCTTCTTTCAGCACCGCTTCGAGGTTGCGGAAGACGCGATGGACCTGCTCTTCGAACGACCCCTCGACGAGATTGCCGGTGGCGGGGTCGAGCGCGATCTGCCCGGAGGTGAAGACGAGTCCGTTTGCCTTGACGGCCTGTGAGTACGGTCCGATCGCCTTCGGCGCGTCCGCGGTTGCAACGTAGTCCATTCGCATCAATCCTTTCGGGCGCCACTATAATCGCGCGACCATTCGGAGATCCTTACAAAATGACTTACCCAGGCAACACAGCGCTGTCGTCCGCGGTCAAAGACCGGGTGGTCTCGACGTTCCAGCAGACGCTCGCGCTTTACCACCTCGGACGCACGGATGAGGTTGCGGCCGGCTGCACGCTGATCCTGCAGATGGATCCGACGTTCGATCCGGCAAAGAAGCTCCTCGACAAGTCGCGCAACCCGGCGCTGCCGATCGACGTGGACCGTCTTCTGCCGAGCGACGAGCGCTCGCCGATGCAGCAGGCGCGCGAGGCGATGGCCGAGCGTGATTTCCAGAGCGTCGTGCACCTCACGACCGCGATCCTCACCGACGATCTCCTGAATGACGAGGCGCGCATCCTCGGCGACGAAGCGCGCGAAAAGCTCGAGGCCGCTCCGTTCGTCGAGCAGTTCACGCGCAAGTGCGAGCAGAGCGTCGCCTCCGGCAACATCGCCGCGGCGAAGATGGAGCTCGAGAAGGCGCGCGCGCTCGACCCGACCCATCCCGAGGTCGTGCGCATCGCGAAATCGATCGCCGCGCGCGACGCCGCACCGACGGTCGTCGAATCGTTCGCCCCGTCGTTCGTGGTCGAAGCACCGGCCGCTCCGGCATCCGGTCGCGGCGCGGCACAGGCGGCCGATTTCGGGTTTGCGTTCGAAGAAGAAAAACCGGCCGAGGTCTCGTTCGCGAATTTCTCATTCGACGAGCCGGCTGCCGAATCGCCGTTCGCGGGCGGCTTCTCGTTCGACACGCCCGCCGCGCCGCCGCCGTCCGTCGCAACACCAGCAGCGGCACCCGCACCCGGCGCATTCGATTTTGCGACGGCCTCGGTGGAGACGAGCGAAGACGACCAGAAGAAGATCGCGCAGTACCTCTCCGACGGCGACCGCGCGTTCAATGCAGGCGATTTTCAGCAGGCGATCGATCTCTGGTCGCGCATTTTCCTGATCGACGTCACGAACGACGAGGCTTCGGATCGCATCGAGCGAGCGAAAGCGCGGCGCCGCGAGCTCGAGCAGAAGATCGAGCCGCTCCTCGCCTCGGCGATGGCGGCTTTCGATCGCGGCGATACCGCGCGTGCACACGCTGATTTCAATGAAGTGCTGCGTCTCGACCCGAACAATGCGGCGGCGCAGGAGCATCTGAACCGGCTCGACGAAACCGTCGCCGCCGCGCCGTCGAATGCGTATGTGCCGCCGCCGAGCTACGAAGCCGACGACAGCGACATGGGCTTCTACGACGACGAAGCCACCGGGACTCTGCAGGAGGCTCCGCTGCTGCCTCCCGATCCCGACGAAGTCGCGGCCGCACCTGCCGCGACCGCGGCCACGGCGGCGAAAACGAAATCGGGAAAACAGAAGGCGGCGTCGAAGTCGGCGCCCGCGCGAAAGTTGCCCCTCGGCGCGATCGCGGCCGTGCTCGCGCTGCTCGTCCTCGGTGCGGGCGGCTGGTTCGTGTGGGACCGCTTCATGAGCAAGCCGGACGTGGAGCAGGGTGAGGGCAACGCGATCATCGCGCGCGCCTCGTCACTCGCAAACAGAGGCAAGTACGATCAGGCCATCGCGCTGCTGCAGGACATTCAGCCGAGCGATCCGAAGCACGACCAGGCGCTGGTCATGATCGCGGACCTGCAGGCAAAGAAGAACACGTCCGCGCAGCTCGTCGAAGGCATCCCGGCCGAGCAGTACTACCAGCAGAAAACCGACGCGGCGCGTGCGGCACTCGAGGCACACGATTACGCCGGCGCCAAGACCGCGTTCGACCAGGCCATGCGTGTTCGTCCCCTGCCGCCGGAGCTGCGCGCGCAGTACGACACCGCGGCGCAGCAGGTCGCGAAGCTCGACGCCGCGAAGGCGTTGTTCGCCGAGCGCAAGTACTCCGAGGCGATCGCCAATCTGCAGCCGCTGCTCGATCAGGATCCGCAGAATCAGAACATCCGCCGGATGATCGTCGACGCGCACTTCAACCTCGGCGCATCGGCGCTGCAGGAAGAGCGCTTGCCCGATGCGGTGCGCGAGTTCGACGAGGTCCTCAAGGTCCACGCGGACGACGAGCTCGCGAAGCGCAGCCGCGAACTGGCGATGCGTTACGAAGACCAGCCGAAAGACCTGCTCTACAAGATTTACGTAAAATATCTGCCGTTTCGACAAGCGACGTAGCGTGAGCGGCGCCCCCACGCGGGCGCCCGGGAGGGTGTGATGCGCTTTGATGAGATCGAGCTCGAGCCGGTACCGCTCGGCATTCAGGAAGAGGTAGCGGAAGTAGTTCCGGCAGGCGATGACGCACCACGCGGCAAACGACTTCTGGCGCTGCTGACCGACCTCTCGATGTTCGTGGCGCTGGTGCTCGCGCTCTCTCCCCTCCTCCCGCAGCCGTACGACTGGACGCACGTCGCGGCACTGGCCGGGTTCGTCATCGTGATCTCGTACTACTACTTCGTCGGCACGTGGATGCTGTGGGGAAAGACGATCGGCGGCGCGATTTTCGACGTGCGCGTGGTGCCGGCGCACGACCGCGCGATGTCGCTGCGCGATGCCTCGACCCGCTGGGCCGCGCTTTACCTCTCGCTCGCCACCGCCGGCCTCGGCCTGGCGCTGGCAGCGCTGCCTTCGCGGCAGTCGCTGCCAGACCGGATGTCCGAGACGCGTTGCGTTACTGCTTGAGCTGCCGGATGGCCGAGGCGATGAGCTTCGCGCCGCGCATCTCCGCGATCGCGCCGTCGCGATAACGCTGCTCGATGAACTTCGCGAACTGCGGCACGTTGTCGAACTCCTTCGCGATCGGGATGCGCGGTTGCGCGCCGTGCGGCGGATAGTTTTCGCAGATTGCATTCACGGCGTGACGCCCGAGGGCGCGATAGCTCTCGAACTGCGACTCGCTGAAGAACTGATCGCCCGTTGACTCGTGCGGAAACTGCGGTGACTCGAGCGCGTAGTTGTAGACGTCGCGCGGGAAGAACTCGTCTTTGTAGCAGCCCGGCTTGAGGTAGATCAGCGTGCCGTCTTTCGCGCCCGGACCGTCGATGGCGGTGTAGCGAATGGTGGCGGTAGCGACGTAGCGCCCTTCTTTTTCGAGACTGTTCTCGCTCCGCGGCACCATGTGCGTTTCGTCGATGTCGATCGGCACGCCGAGATCGATGCGGATTTTGCGGATGGCGTTGCCGAGATCTTCGAACGCGTAGTTCGGATCGGCGCCGCCGTCGCTGACGACGATCGTGTGGCAGCGGCGCAGAACCATGTCGTACAGGCCGAGGTTTTCAAAGTGACCGCCGTCAGAGAGATAGACCCACTCGTACGTGTCGTTCGTGCGGCCGGTGGCCTCGAAGAGCATCGGCTCGAGGTTGGTATTCGGGTGGCCCTCGCGATACACCTCCTGCCCCGCCGGTCCCGGATTGCCGAGCCACGAGCCGAGGCGGATGTTGAAGAGCGTGAGCAGAAACGCCATGGCCGGCGATGAGTGATAGCCCATGTTCGGACTGGCCGCGGCGCCGGAGATCGTGACCGCCGTGCCGAGCGAAATGCCTTCGCGTCCGCCGTACTCGGTCGAGGCGCGATAGCCGAGGAACGGCGAGCCGGTGTGATACGGCGAACTGGTGAACGACGCCGCCTTGCGCTGCTGCCACGCGAGCTTATCACCCGCGACGAGATTGAGGGCCATGTTGATGACGTGCAGCGGCGAGCGGCGTCGCGGTCCATCGCCCGTTTTCCGGAACGTATCGCCCTGTTTTGCGACGCGCGTTTCCGGCGGCTGCGGGGCGTCTTTCGGGCGCGGCATCGCGGTGATCTCATCGGCGAAGAAGTGATCGAGCACGGCGCGATTGCGGATCGCGGCGGGATACGGCGTCTGCGCTTCGGTGGTCTTCGTCCAGAAGTCGTCCGGCAGTTGCACGTGCGTCTCGAGGAGGTCGTGCTCGTCGAGGATGATGGCGTTGAGGTTGTGCACGACGCCGTTGATTGCGGAGCCGCTGACGCCGGCGAGCAGTTGCCGGCGCGTCTTGTCGTAGAGGCGCGTCCAGAGATGCTGCGCGAGCTTGCGGCGCTCGAATTGCGGGCCGCCGGCGTCCGGCGTGGAAGTGCGCGCCCCTTCTTTGAGCGCCGCGAAGAAGGCCTGCTCTTTTTTGAGGTGCGACGCCCACAGCAGCTCGGGACGGAGCTGATACATGCGCAGGTTGTCGCGCTCGTCGAATCCGGTGAACGCGTTCGGCTTGCGGTTGTAGCGCGATGCGCCGAGGTACGCGCGGATCAGGCGATTCCGATACAACGCGTGCATCGAAAACTTGTTGACGCCGAATCTCTTCGAAAGCTGATAGGCAAACATCGCGAGCAGCGCGATCGCCAGGATCTGCCAGCCGTCCGTCGAGGCAAACGTGTTGAGGTGATGCAGCGAACGGAGCTCCGGAATGGAGACGCGCGGCGCCTTCACGACGTCTTTCACTTCGACCGCACTTCCGTGCAGCACTCCTTCCTGCACACGCGTGGTGGTCGACTCGAGCTGCGCTTCGCGCTCCGCTTCGGTGTAGTCGATCTTCGTGCCGGTGATCTCCTGCGTCAGCCAGGTGGTGCCGAGCGAGATGAGGGCGAGGAAGAACACTACGAACAGCGGCACCGCCAGTCCGAGCGCGGCGTTGCCTGCTTTCGCGCCCGTGCCGGCGTCTTCTTTCTGCTTCGCATTCGCGGGCGTTTTTCCGCTGAATCCGAGCAGCGCGGCGGCGACGCCCGACAATCCGCCGATCGAGCCGAGGAGCACCGGCGAGTGATAGATCGCGACCGGTCCGAAGATCGAGACCGCCGACAGCACGGCCCACGCGGCGGCAAACGCGAGCAGCCACGCACCGGCGCGGCCCCACCACTCGCGGTCGTAATCCTCGTTCCTGCGGCTGGAGATGCCGACGAAGATGGAGGCCTGGATGAAGAACACCAGCATCACCGCCGGAATCGCGAAAACGGTGTACAGCGACGACCACGGCGTGCTGCCGGCCGTACGCAGGATCGGCGGGAGGTTCACTGCCTCGGTGATCACGTTTCTGAAATCGGGCAGCGGGTTCGGAAAGACTTTGGTCGCGAGCAGCACGACCAGCGCGACGGCGGTCGCGAGACCGAGGCCCGCACCGGCGAACTCGAGCCGCATCTTCGCAAAGAGGTGCTTCTTCAACGCTTCATCGTCAGCGTACGTCGTGCGCGGCGCGTCGGCGAACGCCTTCCGCAGCCGCTTCTGGTAAAGCACGAACGGCAACACGGTCATCGACAGCAGCGCCGCGACGAATACCGCAACGAGCCACGGGTTCGAGAGCTTCGAAAGCTCGTTCGCGACGTCGGTCCAGAACAGCGAGAGCGTCCACGCCGCGCCGAGGAGCGGGACGATGCAGAAGAGGATGAATTTGCCGTCGCCGACTTTGTGCTTCGAGGAGGGCTCGAAGTCGACAGGACGTTTGAGGCCGATGAAGCTGAACGCGATCATCAGAAAGATGACCGTTGCGATCGGGTACGCCCACTCCTGCGTG
>DASVRB010000020.1:0-2641 GCA_036388835.1 Thermoanaerobaculia bacterium
CACCTCGCTCCACCCCATTGCAGCCTCCCTTCGGAAGACTGCTCCGGCGTGCTGAATGTGTCCACCATGTCTCCGGCCACCTGTCCACCATGTCTCCGGTACGTACACGGGCCGGCACGGCCGGCAGCGTTTGTTGCCCAAGGCTGAACGCGCGCGCGTCGCATCGAGCGCGGTCCGTGCGAACGCAAACGCCGCCGGCCGGGCCGGCCCGCCGGAGGCCCCTCGTCGGTTTTCTCTCGGCCGCGCGGGAATGCGTAACGGCCACGCGCTGTAAAATAACTACCGACTCATGCGGAACGTCCTACTCGTCCTTCTCCTTGCTCTCATTGCCTGTGCGCCTGCGGGTCCGCCGCCTGGGCCGAGCGATCGCGAGTGGAGCCTGCTGACCGCTGATTACCAGTGGCTCGAGACCAACCGCAAAGCGCAGAAACAGCCCGCGGTGAATGCGACGCGCAAAGAGCGCATCGAGCTGCTGCTCGAGAATCACAAAAAACTCGAGCCGGTCTACGTAGCCTTCATCGACAAAGTGCACGAGTACCACTCGCGTACCGGCGATCCGCGCGCCGGGCAGTTGCTTGCGCGCGAAAAAATGATCCTTGGCGACGAGTACATGACCGTCCTCTCGCGGTACGACAAAGCCATCGATTTGTATCGCGAGGCCCTCGAGTTTCATCCGGGGAGCGTCGAAGCGCAGCAGCGCATTGCGGCGGCCGAGCAGAAGCGATTCGTCGACATGACCGCCTTCGCGAACGTGAAGGCCGGCATGAAAGAAGATGCGGTGCAGCGGATGGTCGGGCTGCCTCGCGAAGATTGGATCAAGCAGGTCGTGCAGAACAACCGCGTCTATTCGGTGTGGATTTATCCGAAGGCCGACGGTGGGGCGTCCGCGATCTACTTTGACAACGGCGTCGTGTATCACACAAACTGGAACGCTGCCGCGCCGCCAACCAGTGGCACTGGCGGCGCGAGGTAGTGCTGTTCAGGGAGGATGGGACGGATGGAAGAACACACTGCAGATGATCAGTCGCATTACGAGATTTCACTCACCGCGGGGCAGGCATTCGTTGCATTCGTGCTGCTGCTCCTTTCGCTCGCCGCGTCGTTCGCGTTCGGGCTGATGCTCGGAAAAGGCCAGGCCGACGAGCGTCTGATCGTGCAGAAAGAGACGCCGGTCGTCACCGAAGCGGCCCTGACGCCGAAGAAAGCAGGCGACATCGTGGAGCTCGGCGTGCAGAACGACGACTTCACCGGCTCGGATGAAGACGAAGGCGCTCTCGCGGCCACGCAGCGGGCCTCCGAACCTGCAGCCGTCACCGACACCGCCGCGGTTGCAGCACCGCAGATCGTCGAAGCGGCCGATGAGTCGGAAGACGCGATCGACACGCCGAAGCCGGCAGATGCGCCGAAGCCGGCGGCCGAAGCGGCCGCCGCTCCACAAGCGACGCCGCGTGTCACCACGCCCGCACCTGCGGCCGTCGCCGCGGCATCGAAACCGGCAAGCGCATCAAAACCGGTCGCGATGTCGAAAGCGCCGCATCTCGCACAACTGCTCTCGACCGGAGATCAGAAAGCAGCCGAGGCGCTGGCCGTGAAGCTCATCGACGGCGGCTTCAGCACCGCGTACGTCGAGCGCGGCTCGAATGAAAAAGGGCCGGTCTTCCGCGTCCGCGTCAAGTTCGATTCCGAACAAGACGCCCGCGGCGCCGAACCGAAACTGCGCGCGTTCTCGAAGGACGTCTGGATTACGGCGCGGTAGGCGGTTCCTCGGAGTTCCTCGGGTTCCTCGGTTCCTCGGTTCCTCGGGGAGCACGAGGAACTTTTCGTTTCGGCGAGAACGCCCGCGCAAACCTCCACTCCGAGGAACTCCGAGGAACCCGAGGAACCGAGGAACCGAGGAACCGACGCCCCACACTGGCACCTCTCTCGCTGCTGCGTCCGTTATGGCTGACCAGCGACAGCGGAAGACGACCACCCCGGAGCTCGAGCAGCTCCGGAATGCCCAGTCGGCGAAGAAACGGCCGGCGGCCGATCCGACCCACATCCTCGACAAGGCGATCTACCAACTGTGGGAGACGATCAACGACCTCGATCAGATCCAGCCGGAGCGCGTCGAGCATTACCGCGTCTCCATCTTCGGCAGCTCGCGCATCCGGCGCGGCGATCCGATTTACGAGGAAGTGAAGAAGCTCAGCGCCGACCTCGCGCGCCTCGGCGTCGACATCGTCACCGGCGGCGGGCCCGGACTCATGGAAGCGGCCAATGCCGGCGCGGTCGAGGGGCAGATCGAGACCAAGTCGCGCTCCTTCGGACTGGCCATTCATCTCCCGACCGAAGAGGCGGCGAATCCGTTCGTCGACAAAGTCTTCCGGCACCGCACCTTCTTCTCGCGGCTGCACCATTTCATCCGTCTCTCCTCCGCGTTCATCGTCATGCCGGGCGGCATCGGCACGGCGCTCGAGCTCTTCATGGTCTGGCAGCTCCTGCAGGTCAAGCACATGAAAGAGCACCCGCTGATCCTCGTCGGTACAATGTGGCCCGGTCTGATCGAATGGATGCGCGCCACGATGGTGGATCGCGGCCTGGTCAGCCCGTCCGACTTCGACACGATCAAGGTCGTCGGCTCCTCCGACGAAGCCATCCC
>DASVRB010000021.1:0-4662 GCA_036388835.1 Thermoanaerobaculia bacterium
ATCATGCCTGTCCCCTCGTGTTGTCGGAGCCGTTGTCGGACCGCGTTCGTTCTGGTGGAGCGGCGCGCTCGTCCCGCTGCGGCAGTGAAAGCGGCGACTGGCGTCGCCGCACTCCAAACTACTCGCTTTTCGGTGTGATCAGGTGAATCGCGTACCCGATCACGAACACGCCGGAGCTCACCCAGTGCGCGATGGCCATCGCTTCGCGCAGCGTTTCGTTCGTCGCGATTTGCAGCAGGTAGGCGGAGAGCGCCATCGGGACGATGAGCGCCATCGGCGCGACGCCGCTCTTCTTTCGCGCGCCGTCGCCGAAGCGGTACTTCGGGAGCATGTGATTGCTGAACGTCCAGCCGAGGATGAACAGCAGCGCCGGTGCGACCACCACGTGCGCGGCGAGCATGTAGGGCTGCATCGGGTGATTCACCACCGCGAACTCGTCGTCGGCAGTCATGAAGTACTTCATGACCGCGAACGCTGCGCCTGTGATCGTCGTGAGGACGACCGACAGGTGCAGCCAGACGAGTTGCGTGCGGCTCATTGCGCGGGGAGCAGTCGATGCAGCGCGAGGATCTTACGCGAGGCGTTCACAATCGCACGTCCGCTCAGGCTTGCGCCGGTGATCGGACGGATGGCCCGTTTCAACGACAGATCATCGTCGAGTTTCCTGCCTCGCAACTGATCGATCCATCGCTGCTTCGGCATGTAGTCGGGCGGCTCGTCGAACGAAAGGATGTCGACCTTCTGCACTCTGCCGTCGCTCCCGACGACGACCATCACGGTCTCGGGAAGCGTGCGCACCATGTGGGTATCAAAGTACGCGTAGCCGATCGCAGTGCCGGCCGCGTCGCTGCCGGCATAGCGAACGATCATCCGGTCGCGGAACTCGACGCCGCTCTCCTTCTTCGCAGCCGCCGACTGTTGCGGCGACAGAAAGAACGTCTGCCGCACGACTTTGGTGCCGGCCGGAAACGCGCCGGCGAGCGCCTGCTGCTGCGTCATGAAAACGCGCGCGCCGGCCGTGGTCGCGGAGACGATGACGAGAGCCGCAAGTGCGACCCTCGTCATCGTGCGCCGGAGCGTTTGGATCAAAAGATGTAGCCGAGAGCGATGTTCCACTGGTTGAGGCCCGTGTTCGCTTCGTTGTCGACGTTCTGCCAGTCGATCTTGATGACGGTCTGCGGAATCGGCTTGAACGCGACGCCGAATGTGAGGATGTTCTGGTCGTTGGCGCGGTTGCGAAGGAAGCCGGTCGGCACCTCGCGCTGCGTATCGAACGACTCGTAGCGGACGAACGGAATGACCGACAGCTCGCGCGCGGTGACGAGCGGCGCGACGTCATATCCGCCCTCGACGTACCAGCCGCCGAACGACTCGCCGACGGACGCTGCGCCGGTGAGGTGGTTCGCCGCGTTGATGGCGGCAGCGTCGTCGATCGAGCCGCGCGCCGCGAGCGCACGCACTTCGAAGCCGCGGAATCGCGCATCCGCATGCACCTCGGCGAGCGTGACGCGCCCTCCGAACGTGTTCTCCTGGCCCGAGTTCCCGGTGTACGCCGAGGCGCCGATGATCGTCCCTTCGAACGGGTGGAAGTCGACACGGCCGACGAACGCGAGATCGTCCGCCTTCGCCTGCGAGCCGCGCTGGCGGCTGCCGCGGATACCGGCCGCGGTGATGCCGCTGCTGGTGAGCGCGGTGGTCATGTAGCCGCGATAGCTGAAGCGGCCGACCTCGCCGAACACGCCGACGCCGAGCTCGTTCCACGTCGTCGGGATGATGCGCGAGTCGAGCTGCGACCGCCGCGCCGCGAAGAAGGCCGTCGGCTCGTGCTGCTCGTTCGTGATTCCGACCGGCATCAGCAGGAGACCGGCCCGGACGTTGGCGGCCGGGGTGATGAGATAGTCGAGATACGCAAACTCGACTTCGACCTGGCCGCTGCGCTCGGTGTTCGCGTGCTCGTACTCGATCTCCGAGTTGAAGATCACCCGGTCATTGAACTTGTAGCCGGTGTACAGGATCGCCCGGAGCGCGTCCGCGGTGTCGGTTCGGTCCTCGAGGTTCTGGTAGAGAAACTCGCCGTAGCCGCCGAACGAAATACCCTCGTCGGCGCGATACACCTTCGACGCAGCGGCGCCCATGCCGTACGTCGTGGTGTCGGTGGTGGCAACGGTCTCGGTCTGACGCGTCTTCAGAGACTCGATCTCCTGCCCGAGAGCTTCGATCTGCCGGCGGACCTCGGCGAGATCGGCGTTCGGCTGCGCCGCCTGCATCTGAGCGATCTTCTGTTCGAGCTCCCGGAGGCGGCGCTCGAGATCGGCGGAATCCTGCGCGAAGAGAGACGTGGTGACGGTGAGTGCGAGCGCGATGCTCGCGAAGCGCTTCAACATATTCATTCCTTTATCGAAAAGTTTCGGTCGAGCAGCTCGAGCCCGCGTGCGCGTTCCCGTGCTTTCGCCGAGAGTCGGATGACGTGATCGGTGTTGATGAAAATCGCGGCCACGCCGTTGGCGTCGGCCCAGCGAAGACCCTCGTCTTCGCCCATGACATACAAAGCGGTGGAGAGGATGTCGGCGGTCAGCGCGTCACTCGCGATGACGGAGACCGAGCCGCGCGGCGGCAGCGCGTGCCCGGTGCGCGGATCGAGAATGTGCGAGAAGCGGCGCCCGCCGACGTCGAACGTTTTCTCGGAGCCGGAGCTGGTCGACAGCGATGCGTCGCGCAAGGTGAGCGCGACGATCGGCCGACCGCGGTCGGCAGGATCGGCGATCGTGACCTGGAGCTCGCCGCGCACGATCACCTGTCCGCCGAAGTCGATCATCGCCTCGGCGGCGCTGATGCGCGCGAGCATCCGATCGAGTGCGTAGCCTTTGCCGAACGCCCCTTCTTCCCAGCGCGGCGACTGCTTCGCCACGGCGATCACGGCGTCAGACGGAAGCGCTCCCGCTTCGCGCGTCTTCCACACTTCGATCAGTGACTTGATGCGCGGATCGAATGCGCCGCCGGTGCGCTGCGACCACGCCGCTGCGGTCGCGAGCAATGCATGCAGCTCCGGCGAGTCGACGTGCTCGTTGCGATTGAGGCGCGAGAGATCGCTCTCCTCGGTCCATGTCGAGAGCATCGACTCGACGCGCTGCGCCTCCGCAAACGCGCGCTCGATTTCCGCTTCGTGAGCGGCCGGCACCGCGACTTCGCACACCGTTCCCATCAGGTACCGCGCGCGTTGCGCGACGGCGGCATCCGTGGTGGGAACGATTGCGAGCGCGGCGAGGAAGATCGCCGCCTGTTTCATGCTTCGATAGGGCCTCGGGGTTTTTCAGCGCGCGAGCGATCGAGTGCGGTCACACCGGCAAGCCAGATCCCGCAAATCGCGACCATCCCGAAGATCACGTGCAGGCCGTAGCGGCCATCGGCGGAGTAGGGCTCGGTCGCGGTGTGAATGGCCTCGCTGTTCGGAAGCAGCTCCGCTTCCGAGAACTCGTGAATCGCGTAGAAGAGGATCTGCACGGTGAACAGCAGCAGGAAAAGGCCGGTCACCTGGAAGAATCGTTTGACGTTGATGCGGTGGCCGTAATGCGCCCACGCCCACGACATCAGCGCGGCCGCCGCGAGGCCGATCGCGCAGCCGAGCCAGAACTGTCCCTGCCGCACCTGAAGCAGCAGCAGCGCGGTCTCCATCCCTTCGCGCGTGATCATCAGCAAGGTGAACGCGAAGACGGCGAGCCACGCCCAGCGCGACTGCGCGCGCGCCTCGAGGCGCTGTTCCATGTCGCGCTTCATCGTCGGCGCGACGCGCCAGATGTGAATGACGAACGTCGCGACGAGCACCGCCGCGACGAGGGCGAGCACGCCCTCCCAGAACGGGCTGATCGACACCTTGTACAGCCACCATCCGAGGCCCGCGCTGGCGAACAGCGCGACCACGATGCCGCTCCAGACGGCCGGGCGGAGCGTGTCGCGGCCGGTCTTCTTGAGGTAGGCGAAGATGATGGCGACGGCGACAAACGCCTCGAAGCCTTCACGGAAAACGATGATCAGTGCTGGGAGCATTCGGTCATTTCCTGAGTCTGGTTTGCCCGATCATGCGGACGCGATCGGGGGAGTCGGGCCTCTGCCCGTTGCGGCGGCAGGCGTCGCATACGCCGAGGATCTGGAGGTTGTGAAAGGTGGGAGTGAACTTCTTCTTTTCGCAGATCTCGAGCTGTCGCTGCTCGAGCACTTCGTCGTGAAACTCGATCACGCCGCCGCAGGTCGTGCAGATCAGGTGATCGTGGTGCGAGTTCCCGGTGACGTGCTCGTAGTGATAGTGGTCCTCGCCGAGGTGGACGCGGCGCACCATGCCTGATTTCACGAGCAGCTCGAGCGTGCGATAGACGGTCGCGCGCGAGATCTTGACGGCCTTCTCTTTCATCTTGAAGAGCAGCTCGTCGGCCTCGAAGTGATAGTGCGTCGAGAAGATCTCGCGCACGAGCGCCACCCGCTCCGAGGTGAGCTTGAGTCCCTGCTGCTGCAGGAAATCCTGGAAGCGTCCGACTTCGCGTTCAACGTGCGCCATGAGTATTTTCGCGTGCGCATTCTGAGACTGAGTCTCAGTTGCTTCGCGGAGTGTAATTGGGGCGCGCGTTGGCGGTCAAGAGTCGTTTGTGCCAGGTGGAGGACAGGCAAACC
>DASVRB010000022.1:0-2635 GCA_036388835.1 Thermoanaerobaculia bacterium
TCGCGCCCCTCCCACCCAGGCCCCTCGACTACGCTCGGGGTGACAGGTAGGGGAACTCACGCACGCGCACGCACTCACCGCCTCGTCACGCTGAGCTTTAGCGAAGATGACATTCCCCGTGTGTCATCCCGAGCGTAGCGAGGGACCTGGGCGGGCGGGTCGCGGGAGGCACGTGCATCGCGCCCCTCCCACCCAAGCCCCTCGACTACGCTCGGGGTGACAGGGAGGGGAACTCACGCAGTCGCTCACGCACTCACCCGCCTCGTCACGCTGACCTTTAGCGAAGATGACATTCCCCGTGTGTCATCGCGGGCACGTGCATCGCGCCGCGCTCGTTTGTAGTGGAGCGGCGGGCTTTAGCCCGCCGGTCTATCGCTTGCTCGGCGGGCCAAAGCCCGCCGCTCCACTCATTCGCTTCACTTCCTCCGCCAGCTTCTCCGGCTCGATCGGTTTCGTCAGCCATGCGTTGAAACCGGCGGCCAATGCGCGATCGCGCTCTGCGGTGCTTGCGTATGCGGTCAGCGCGATCGCCGGCACGTCGATGCCGGCGATGCGGATGCGCTGCATGAGGGCGATGCCGTCTTCGCCGCCGAGGCCGATGTCGCTGAGGAGGAGATCGAAACGTTGATGCGAGAGCGCGGCGTACGCGTCGCGCGCGGACGCAACCGGCGTGACCTCGGCGCCGAATTGCCGAAGCGCAACGACCAGCATCGCGCGCGTCGACGCATCGTCTTCGAGCACGAGCACGCGCAGATCGGCGAGCGGCGCGGCCGGCGTCTCTGAGTCCGGCGCGACGCCGTTTTCGCGGCGTGCCGAAAGCACCGGCAGCACTGCTGCGAATGTAGCACCACGGCCGGGACCTTCACTCGACGCGGTCAGTGTGCCGCCGTGCAGCTCGATGAGATTTCGCGCGATGGCCAGGCCGAGGCCAAGGCCGCCGTGCTTGCGGCTCGCGCCGCTGTCGCCCTGGCGGAAACGCTCGAATACGTGCGGCAATAGCTCGGGCGGAATGCCTTCGCCGCTGTCGCGCACGATCACACGCACATTCCCTTCTTCTCGCGTCAGCTCGACGTCGATCCAGCCGCCCCGCGGCGTGAACTTCACGGCGTTCGAGAGCAGATTCCAGAACACCTGGCGCAGGCGATCGTCGTCGCCGTACACGCGCGAATCGCGATCGACGAGCCGCACGTCGAGGCGGATCTGTTTCGCTTCCGCGGCCGGCGCAATCGTCGCGACCGCGGCAGAGATCGTGTCGGAGATCGCAACCGTTTTCATCGACAACTGCATCTTTCCCGAAACGATGCGTGAGACGTCGAGGAGGTCGTCGATGAGGCGCGCCTGCGCGCGCGTGCTTTGCGCGATCGACTGCGCGGCCGCGAGCGTCAGTTCCTCGGGGAGCGGTCCGCGCTCGAGCATCGTGGCCCAGCCGAGTGTGGCGGTCATCGGCGTGCGCAGCTCGTGCGAGAGCATCGCCAGGAAGTCGTCTTTTGCGCGATTGGCGCGGTCGAGCTCCGAGTAGAGGCGCGCGTTGTCGATGGCCAGTCCCGCGCGACGTCCGAGATCCTCGGCGAGCTGCACGTCGTCGTCCGAAAACGTGCGCGCCGACTGCGCGTTTGCGAACGACAGCGCTCCGACCACGCGGCCGCGCGCGCTGAGCGGCACGACCAGCCCGTTGCGGAAGCCGAGGGCGCGGGCCATCGCCAGGTGCTCCTCGCTCTGCGCATAACGGACGAGCACCTCGTCCGGAATCTCGTACGACTGCGTCTCGCCGGTGCGAATCGTGTGCGGCGGGCCGATGTCGGTGTGTGCCGGGGTTGGATAGCGGCGTTCCATCTCGATCGCCAGCTCGATCATCGCAGGATCGCTGTGCTGCACGGCCACGCGCTCGACCGCGCCGCTTTCCGCGACCACATCGATGAAGCACCAGTCGGCGAAGCGCGGCACCGCGGCCTCGGCAATCGAGCGGAGCGTCTGGTCGTAATCGAGCGACGAGCCGAGCACCGCGGTGACGTCGGCGAGCAATTCGAGGCGCGAGACCAGCGCCGCGCGCTCGCGCTCGAGCCGCTTCTCTTCCGTCGCGTCGCGCTGCATGCCCCACGCGCGGACCACACGACCATCCGCGATGATGCCGACGAGACTGTTGATGAACACCTTCTCGTTGCCGTCGCGATCCGTCTCGCGCGACTCCGCGCCGGCGAGGTGATAGCCGCTTTCGATGAACGCGCGCAGATAGGCGACGTTCTCCGGGTTGTCGCGCACCAGCATGTCGCCCATGCGCATCCCGACGATCTGCGACGCCGATTCGAAGCCGTACATGCGCGCCATCGCGTCGTTGCATTCGGCGAGATACGCGCGCTCGTAGCAGAGGTCGATCTGTTCGTCGATCGGCAGCGCGGTCGAGAACGGCTCGTCGAGCTCGAACCTCCAGATCGCCTCGGTGGTATTGGCCATGAACGCGCGATAGCGCTCGTCGCTCTCGCGCAGCGCGCGCTCCGCTTCCTCACGTTCGGTGAGGTCGTGGGCGACGCAGAGGTAGAGGCCGGGGAGGAAGTTCGCGCGCGATCGCCATTCCAGGTTGATCTGCGTTCCGTCCGAACGAAGCAGCGGAAACTCCATGCTGACCGAGCCGCTGCTC
>DASVRB010000023.1:0-4084 GCA_036388835.1 Thermoanaerobaculia bacterium
CCGCGCGATCTCGATCTTCAACAAGGCCTTTCTGTCCGGTCTTTTCCCGGAAGAGACGTACGGAAAAATCGAAGTGGTGCGCACCGGCGTGAAGCCGGACGTTTACGAGCGCGCCGCCTCGGAACAGGCGGCGCAAAGCGAGCGGCCGCTGGTGCTCTCGATCGCCGACCTCACTCCGAGCCGCGGCTTTCCGTATCTCGTCGACGCCTGCGCGCGCCTGATCAAGGCGGGCGTGAACGTCGAGTGCCGCATCGTCGGTGAAGGTCCGCTCCGCGCGGTCACCGAGCAGTGGATCGCCGAGCACGGCATCGCCGAAAACGTCCGACTCCTCGGCGAGCTGCCGCAGCACGAGGTCGCCAAGTTGATGGGAGAGGCCGACGTGTTCGTCCTCCCGAGCATCGTCGCCAGCGACGGACAGATGGACGGCATTCCGGTCTCGCTCATGGAAGCGATGGCGGCCGGCAAGCCGGTCATCGCCTCCGCGATCTCCGGCATCCCGGAGCTCGTGAATCACGAGGTCAACGGCATCCTCGTCGACGCCGCGCATCCCGAGCGGGTGGCGCAGGCGATCACGCGGCTCGTGCGCGACCCGAACATCCGCGAGCGGATGGGCCGCTCCGGACAGCAGAAAGTGCGGCAGGCGTTCGACGTCCGCCGCAACATGTCGGCGCTCATCAACCTGCTCGACAAGCACGATCGCGAGGCGAACGGCGCGGACTGGATCGCGAGCCTGAACTGGTCGCGTCTCAACGCCACCGCGGTCGGCGTGCGCCGCGTGCACGACCGCACCGACGCGTACGTGGCCGAGGTGACGCTCAGCGATGGTGTCGGCAAGCGCGACGTGATCGTGCGGCGCCCGAACGCCGCGTATGACGACGAGGCCGCACCGCTCGAACGGGCGCGCAGCGAATTCGAGATCATCTCCACTCTGTCGCAAACGCTCGGTGCCGCCGAGGGTGAGCGAACCTCGGGTGGAACGCGCTACTCCGTCCCTCGCCTGCTGATGTTCGACGAGCCGAACGCGGCACTCGTGCTCGAGCGCGCCGACGGCAGCTCGCTCGCCGGCATCCTCAAGACTCAGCGTGTGCGCCGCAGCGTCCTCGAGTCGCTGCGCAAAGCCGGCACCTGGCTGCGGCTCATGCAGACCCACACCACCTCGCCCGGTGACGGCCGCAACGTCCTCACCGCGATCGTCTTCCTCGCACAGCGCGACCTCGGTCTGGCCGCGGCCGCGGACAGCACGATCGCGAAGATGCACCAGGACATCATCGACCGCCTCGTCGATCTCGAGGCCGCGGTGGCCGAGGAACCGGTGCGCATCGTCGGACAGCACGGCGCTTTCCGTCCCGACAACATCTACATCGGCGACAACCGCGTCGACGTGACCAGCTTCAGCCGCTACCGCGACGGCCTGCCGCTCGAAGACGTCGCGCAGTTCCTGATCGATCTCGAGATCTGCTACGACACCGCATTCCGTCGTCTCGAAGCGATCGAGCTGCGCGAGGCCTTCCTCGCCGGCTACGGACGCTCGTACGGCGAGATCGACTCCGACGAGCTGCAACTGCTGATGCTGACCAAAGCACTGCACATGCTCGCGAACGTCGGCTCTGAATCGCGCTCCACGCGCGCCGCGCTGAAAGACATCATCCGGCGGAGCCTCGACGGGTGACGAGCAGTGCAGCGGGTGAGATGACAGGCGCCGCTTCCGCTCCGCAGAAGCCGCCGGTCGCGGTTCTGATGTCGCGGTTTCCGACCGTCACCGAGACGTTCATTCTCCGCGAGATGATCGAGATGGAGCGGCAGGCGCAGCCGGTGCGGCTCGTGCCGATGCTCCGCGAAAACCCGCCGGTGGTGCACGAAGAAGCGAAGCCGTGGACCAGCCGCGCGCTCTACACCACCTACATCTCCGGCGGCATCATCGCCGCGAACGTCAAGACTCTTTTGCGGCGGCCGGTCACGTACCTGTCGCTGCTCGCGCGCCTCATCGCCGGCACCATCACCAAGCCGACGACGCTCGTGCGCACCGTCGCGATTTTTCCCAAATCGGTCTTCCTCGCGCAGGCGCTGCAACGTGAAGGGCTGAAGCACATTCACGCCCATTACGCGACGCATCCGTCGACGATGGCGCTGATCATTTCCGCGCTTTCGGACATCACCTTCAGCTTCACGGTGCACGCGCACGACATTCAGGTCGACCGCAGTCTGCTTCGGTGGAAGCTGCGCGAAACGCGCTTCGTCCGCTCGATCTCCGACTACAACAAGCGCTTCCTCGAGCGGCTCTATCCGAACGAAACGCGCGGCGGAAAGATCATCGTCGTGCACGTCGGCATCGAGCCGAGCACGTACGAGGAGACGGCGCGCCGGCTGGTGCCGATCGCCTCCGCCACGCAGACCAGCATCCCGAAGATCCTCTGCGTCGCCGCGCATCGTCCGTACAAAGGTCTGCCGGTGCTGATCGAGGCCTGCCGCATCCTCCGCGAGGCGGGCGTCGCGTTTCATTGCGACGTGGTCGGCCACGGTCCGATGCGCGAGGAGCTCGAGCAGATGATCCGCGAGCGCAACCTCGGCGACGTCTTCAATCTCGCCGGTCCGCGGCCGCAGGACGAGGTCGCGCGAATGATGTCGGAGGCGACGATCTTCGTGCTGCCGAGCATCATCGCCAGCGACGGACAGATGGAAGGGATTCCAGTCGCATTGATGGAAGCGCTGGCCAGCGGCCGCGCGGTCGTCAGCACCGCAATCTCCGGCATTCCGGAGCTGGTGGAGCACGGCGTGAACGGTCTGCTCGTGCAGCCTGGTGACGCCGAGGCGCTGGCGAACGCGATGCAGACCCTGCTGCGCGATCCGCAGCGCGCGAAAGAAATGGGCGTGCGCGGCCAGCAGAAAGTGCGCGCCGAGTTCACGATTCAAGACTGTGTTGCGCAGCTCGTCGCGCGGCTCGAATCCGAGGTGAGAGCGTGACCGTTGCGTTGATCGTGTTCTGGTTCTGTCTGGCGGTCTGCGTCTACATCTACTTCGGCTATCCGGCGCTGCTCTGGGTCGTCAGCAAATTCCGCTCGCGTCCGGTCGCGGAAGCCGACATCACGCCGTTCGTCACGTTCATCATCCCGGCCTACAACGAGCAGCGGAACATCGCCGCGAAGATCGAGAACACCCTCGGCCTCGACTATCCGGCCGACAAGCTCGAAGTGCTGGTCGTCTCGAACGGCTCGGTCGATCGCACCGACGAGATCGTGCGCGGCTACACCGATCCGCGCGTGCAACTGATCGTCATGCCGCAGCCCGGCAAGATGGAAGCGCTGAACGAAGGCGTCCGCCGCGCGACCGGCGAAGTGCTGGTCTTCACCGACGCCGACTTTCTGCTCGACCATCACACGCTGCGTGAGATCGGACGCAAATTCGCCGATCCCGAGGTCGGCGGCGTCTGCGGCGCTCGCAATACGTCCGTCGTGCGCGAAGGCGATGCGACCGGCGAAGGCGAAGGGATGTACGCGCGATGGGACAAGTGGCAGAAAGTGCGCGAGAGCCGCATCGGCAGCGTCTTCGCGGCCGACGGCCTGCTGTACGCGATTCGCCGCTCGCTCTACATCCCGATCACCGATCCGGCGCAGTCGGACGACATGGCCATCTCGATGCGCGTCGTGACGCAGGGTTACCGCCTGCTGTACGAGCCGAACGCCACGGCATACGAAAAAGCCACCGTGCGTGCGTCGGAAGAGTTCGTGCGGAAGATCCGGATCACGAATCACTCCGTCTCCGCGCTGCTGAAGCTCGGCGCGCCGCTGTTCACCTCGGGGTTCTATTCAGTCGAGCTGCTGTCGCACAAACTGATCCGGCACTTCATCGCCTACTTTCTGATCCCGCTGCTGATCGCGAACATCTTCCTCGTGCGCGTCTCGCCGTTCTACGTGGTCGCGCTGGCCGGACAACTGGCGATCTACGGCCTCGCGCTGATCGGCATGGTCGTGCGCGACAAACCGATCGGCCGCTCGCGCTTCTTCACCGTGCCGTACTACTTCTGCTTCGTGAACGCCGCCGCCTTCTTCGGAATCCTGACCATGTTCCGCAAGCACAAGCTCACGGC
>DASVRB010000024.1:0-4465 GCA_036388835.1 Thermoanaerobaculia bacterium
ACCGCGTTCGACTTTGCGATCTCCGCGAACGCGCAGAACGAAGCGGAGGCTTCGGACTGGGTGTTCCGCGGCACGCTCGCGGCCGACACGATGACCGGCACCGTCGCCACCACCATCGGCAACTTCGAATTCAGCGGGAGCAGGTCCAAATGAAGAAAGCGCTGCTCGCACTCACACTCACAGTCTCCCTCGGCGCGCAGGAGCGGACGACGCTCATTCGCAACGCGACGATTCTTACCGTCACGAACGGCACCATCGAAAACGGCTCCGTGCTCATTCGCGGCTCGAAGATCGCGGCGGTCGGACGCGACCTCGCGACGCCGGCCGGCGCGCGCGTCATCGACGGCACCGGCAAGTTCGTGCTGCCTGGCATCATCGACACGCACAGCCACACCGCGGTCGAAGGAAGCGTCAACGAGATCTCGCTGCCGAATACCGGCATGGTGCGCATCTCCGACGCGCTGACCGACGACGACATCTCCGCGTATCGCCAGCTCGCCGGCGGCACGACCACCGCGCTCGTCCTGCACGGCTCCGCGAACGCGATCGGCGGGCAGAGTCAGATCGTGAAGTGGAAGTGGGGCCGTCCGATCAGCGAGTGGCCGGTCGCCGGCGCGCCGCGCACCATCAAATTCGCGCTCGGTGAAAATCCGAAATCGGCCAATTTCCAGCCGCCGGCTGGACAGCCGCGGCAGTACCCCGCCACGCGCATGGGCGTCGAGGAAGTGATCCGCCGCTCGTTCATCGACGCGCGCGATTACCTCGCGCGACGCGAGGAGTACGACGCGAAACAGAAACGCGGCGAGGCCGCGGTGCCGCCGCGCCGCGATCTGCTGATGGAGACGATGGCCGACATCCTGGCCGGCAAGATCGACGTGCACGCGCACTCGTATCGCGCCGACGAAATCGTGATGCTGCTCCGGCTCGCAGACGAGCTCGGGTTCAAAATCCGCGAGCTGCAGCACGTGCTCGAGGGCTACAAAGTCGCGCCCGAGATCGCCGCCCACGGCGCCGGCGCCGGCACGTTCATCGACTGGTGGGGCTACAAGATGGAGGCGTACGACGCCATTCCGTACAACGTCGCGCTGATGGCGCGCAACGGCGTGCTCACCTCGGTCAACTCCGACTCCGACGAGCTCGCGCGGCACCTCAATCACGACGCGGCGAAGGCGATGAAGTACGGCGGCCTCACGGAAGAGGAAGCGCTGCGCGTCTGCACGATCAACCCCGCGCGCCAGCTCCGACTCGACCACCGCATCGGCTCGATCGAAGCCGGCAAAGACGCCGACCTCGTGATCTGGAACGGGCACCCGCTCTCGAGCTACTCGCGCGTCGACACGACGTTCATCGAAGGCGAGGTCTACTTCGATCGCGAGCAGGACCTCGCCCAACGCGAGGCGCTGCGCCGCGAAAAAGAAGAGCGCCTCCAGAAGGAGAACGTGAAGAAATGAGCTCGCGCAATGCCATTCGCATCCTGAGCAGCGCCGCCGCGGTCCTCTTCACGGCCGCGACGTTCGCGCAATCGACCATTGCCAACAACCCCGGCGTGAAGGCGACCGTCGCCATCCGCAACGCGCGCATCGTGCCGGTCACCAGCGCGCCGATCGAGAACGGCACGATCGTTTTCGCGAACGGCGTCATCACCGCCGTCGGTGCAAACGTCGCCATCCCGGCCGGTGCGACGGTCATCGACGGCAAGGGCCTCTCGGTTTATCCCGGGATGATCGACTCCGGCTCGAACGTCGGTTTGATCGAGATCGACGCGGTCCCCGGCTCGGTCGACGCCTCGGAGATCGGCGACTTCAACCCGAACGCGCAGGCCGCGGTGGCGATCAACCCACACAGCGAGCTCGTGCCGGTCACGCGCGTCAACGGCGTGACGCACGTCGTCAGCACTCCCGAGGGGGGCATCATCTCGGGGCAGAGCGCGCTCATTCAGCTCGCCGGATGGACGCCGGTGCAGATGGTCGTGAAATCGCCCGCCGCGATGCACATCCGCTTTCCTCGCCTGCGCAGCGCGCCGCTCGTCGAACTGCCGCAGGATGAAGAGGCGGAGACGAATCGCAAGAAGGGCTACACCAAAGAGCTCGACCGTCTGCGCGATATTTTCCGCGATGCCCGCGCGTACGCGAAGGCGGCCAATGCGCGCGTGCGGCGCATCGATCGCGACCTCATTCTCGAGTCCCTCGTGCCGGTCGTGGAAGGACGCGTGCCGGTGGTGATGCACGCGAATCAGGCGCGCGACATTCGCGCGGCGCTGGCATTCGCGGACGAGTTTCAGTTGAAGGTGATCCTCGCCGGCGCCCAGGACGTCGGCCGCGTCGTGGCCGAGGTCAAGCAGCGCAACATTCCGGTCATCCTCGGGCCGATCTTGTCGCTGCCGCAGCGCGAAGACGACGCGTACGACCTCCTCTTCACCAACGCCAAACTGCTGCACGACAACGGCATCCGTTTCGCGATCCAGACCGCCGACGCGCACAACACCCGCAATCTGCCGTACCACGCCGCGACCTGCGCGGCGTTCGGCCTTCCCAAAGACGAGGCGCTCAAGGCCGTCACCATCTACCCCGCGGAGATCTGGGGTGTGGCCGACCGCCTCGGCTCACTCGAAGTCGGCAAAAGCGCGAGCGTGATCGTCACCGACGGCGACCCGCTCGAGATCCGCACCAACGTCCACCGCGTCTTCATCGCCGGAGAAGAGATCCCGATGGACTCGCGCCACACCCTGCTCTACCGCAAATTCGCGAACCGGCCGAAATGATCAAGGCGCATGGCTCGCATGCTGATATAGCATGCGAGCCATGAGATTCCTGCTGCTGGCGACCTTGCTTCTGTTCCCGCTTCGAGCTGTTGCGCAGGAGCCGTTCGACCTCGCGGTCAGAGGCTATTCGACGACTTGCGGCATACAAGGGGTTGGCGAAGAGCCGACACTCGAGTTCGTGCCGGTGCCGGCGGAAGAGGACATCCCCAACAACATCAACGCGATCGCCGGTGCGAAGGGCGGCCGCGTGATCGGTGTGACGGTCGACGGAGCGATCATCGAGGCTCGGCCAGACCTCACGACCGAGGTCATTTTCCCGCGCCAGCGGCGATCCGAGGGCGCGACCGCGCTCCTCACAGACCGCGCGGGAAACGTGTACGTCCTGGTGAACAGAGACCGGCTGCAAGTCATCAGCGCCGCCGGTGAAGATGTGGCCGAGTACCCCGTCGACGCCGCTTCGATGGACCTCGCGACCGATCAATGCACGATGTTCCTCAGCGGTGCGGGCGTGGTGCGCCGGTTCAACGTCTGCACCGGCACGCCGGAGGCGGATTTCACGAGCGGCGTCGGTTACACGCAATTGAAGATCCTGCCGGACGGAGGCCTGCTGGTCGGCGGCAGCACCCTGAGACGGTACGACCGCGGCGGTGCGCTCGTCCGCACCTACCCGGTTTCTTCGACCACGTACGCGCTTGCCCTCGGGCGTGACGGCAGCACAGCGCTGGTCAGTTACTACTGCGGACTTGGCGTCGACGAGATCGATCTCGCCACGGGTGAGCTGCTCCGGCGCGTACCGCTGCAATTCAGCGACGTCGTCACCTCGATCGTGGCGTACCGCGGCTGGACCGCGGCCCTCGGCCCGCTGGTTTCGGAAGACATTCCTTCGCTTTCGACGATGATGCTCGTCGCGCTCACCGTGCTGATCGCGGCCGTGGCGTTCCGGCGGATCGGGTGAGCCACAGACGGATTGACAGATAGTTAGCCACCTCGCTAATCTTCGTGACACTTAGCGACCACGCTAAATGAAAGAGGAGAGCGACACGATGAGCGAGCCGGTGAAGATGCATGTGACCTATCGACCGAAACCAGGCAGGGAAGAAGAGCTGTTTGCGCTGGTGAAGAAGCACTGGCCGGCGCTGCGCTCGACCGGCCTCGCGGTCGACGATTCGATCGAGCTGTATCGCGCGACGGACAAGCGCTCGGGGCAGCAGTACTTTGTCGAGATCTTTTCGTGGCGCGACGCCAAGGCACCGGAGATCGCGCACCAGATGCCGGAGATCATGGCCATCTGGGAGCCGATGACGCCGATGCTCGACCGGCTCGAGCTGGCGGTGCTCGAGCAGGTGAGTGACGCGGGGTGACGCGGCCGAGCGGCTGGCCGCGCTCGACGCGGTCCTCAGCGCGCTCGCCCATCCGGCCCGCCGGCAGATCCTGCTGACGATCCATCTCCGCAACGGCGAGATGACCGCCGGCGACATCGCCGCCCGCTTCAGCCATTCCTGGCCCACCACCACCCGCCACCTCGGCGTGCTCGAGGAGGCGGGCCTCGTCACGGTCGAACAAGCCGGCCGCACCCGCGTCTATCGCACGCAGTTGGAGCGATTGGGGCTGGTGCGGGAGTGGCTGGAGTGGTTTCAGCGCGAAAAGTAGTGGAGCGGCGGGCTTCAGCCCGCCGACGTTCCGTTTGATGTTCGGCGGGCTGAA
>DASVRB010000025.1:0-8567 GCA_036388835.1 Thermoanaerobaculia bacterium
TTTTTTGCTCCCGACGCAAAACGGTACGAGCGTGTCGAGCAATCAGAACTTTGGAATCCTCGTGGTCGAGGACGACCCGGCCATTCGCCGTCTCGTCGCGATGGTGCTCGTCCGCGGCGGATTCCGCGTCGACGTCGCCGCCGACGGCCTCGAGGCGGTCCTCAAGCTCGGCGTCGCCGAGTACGACGTCATCGTGCTCGACCTGATGATGCCGAACCTCGACGGGTTCACCTTCCTCTCCACCTTCGCCCGCGAAGACCCCGACCGCCTGCGCAAGGTCATCTTCACCAGCGCCGCCTCGCCGAACATCATCAAAGAGAGGATGGAAGGCTCCCCCTTCCGCCTCCTCCCCAAACCCTTCGACATCGGCGAGCTCGTCACCGAGGTCCGCGCGTGCATCGATGCGCAGAGGGTGGGGTAAGCGGTTCCTCGGAGTTCCTCGGAGTTCCTCGGTTCCTCGGTGCCTCGGTTCCTCGGGGTTCCTGATGCGTCGCGTGTGTCGCATCACGTCTCATCGACAGCCGATCGTGCGCTGACGCGTACGTTCTCGCGGTCGCTCACTCCGAGGAACTCCGAGGAACTTCGAGGAACCGAGGCACCGAGGAACCGAGGAACCGAGAAACCACCCACCGAACGCGCGCGAAACAGACGTTACACGGCACGCAACTCGCACAACTCACGCGCGCAGTGGTTCAAGAGAAGCTGGACGGTAGATACCGCGTAATCATTGAAGCCGCGTCGCCCGAAGTCGACGGCGGCACGTTCCCCGCGAAGCGCGTTCTTGGCGATGTCGTGTTCGCCGAGGCCGACGTCTTCACCGATGGGCACGACCTCATTTCCGCGGTCGTGCTGCATCGACACGAGAGCGAGTCCGAGTGGAAGGAAGTGCGCATGCGCCCGCTGGTCAACGACCGCTGGCGCGCCGAGTTCCCCGTTGAAAAACTCGGCTTCCACCGCTTCACCATCGAAGCGTGGATCGACCACTTCCTGACGTGGCACCGCGACATGGAAAAACGGGTCGACGGCGGCGCGTCAGAAGAAGAGCTGCGCGTGCAGCTCATGATCGGACTCGAGCACATCCGCAACGCCGCCGCGCGCGCCGGCACGCGCGACAAGCGCAGGCTCGAAGCGTTCGTGGCCGCGCTCGAGAGCGACGACACCGTCGACGAGAAGGTCGAAGACCTCTGGAGCGAAGACCTCCTCGCGCTCATGTGGCGCAACGCCGAGCGCAAGTTCGTCACCCGCTATCACTCCGAGCTCCTCATCGAGATCGACCGGCCGAAAGCGGCGTACAGCACCTGGTACGAGCTCTTCCCGCGGTCGACCGCGCAGGAAGAGGGGAAGCACGGCACGTTCGCGGACGTCGAGGCGCAGTTGCCGCGCGTCGCGCGCATGGGCTTCGACATCCTCTACATGCCGCCGATCCATCCGATCGGCGAGACCTTCCGCAAAGGGAAGAACAACAAGGTAAAGGCGGAGCCGGGCGACGTCGGCAGCCCATGGGCCATCGGCGGCAAGGAGGGGGGACACAAGTCGATCCACCCCGACCTCGGCACGATCGACGATTTCGAGCGACTGATCGCAAAAGCGAACGCCCTCGGCATCGAAGTGGCCATGGACATCGCGTTCCAGGCCGCGCCCGATCACCCTTACGTCAAAGAGCATCCGCAATGGTTCCTCATGCGTCCCGACGGAACCATTCAATACGCCGAAAATCCGCCGAAGAAATATCAGGACATTTACCCGTTCCACTTCGAAAGCGACGAGTGGAGCGAACTGTGGGCGGAGCTGCGCGACGTCTTCGCCTTCTGGGCGAAAAAAGGCGTGCGCGTATTTCGCGTCGACAATCCGCACACCAAGCCGCTGCCGTTCTGGGAGTGGTGCATTCGCGATCTGAAGCGCGAATGGCCGGATCTGATCTTTCTGGCCGAGGCATTTACCAGGCCAAAAATCATGTACCGCCTGGCCAAGGCCGGGTTCACCCAGTCGTACACCTACTTTGCGTGGCGTAATACCAAACAGGAGCTGCAGGAGTATTTCGAGGAGATCACCAGACCGCCGGTCAGTGACCTCTTCAGGCCGAACGTCTGGCCGAATACACCCGACATCCTGACCGAGTTTCTGCAGCACGGCGGACGGGCCGCCTTTACCCAGCGGCTCATTCTCGCTGCCACGCTCGGCTCGTCTTACGGCATTTACGGACCCGCATACGAGCGCTTCGTCCATCTGCCGCGCGAACAAGGGAGCGAGGAGTATCTCGACTCCGAGAAATACGAAGTCAAGTACTGGCCGCCGACCGACGATGACCTGACTGAGCTCATTGCGGCGGTGAATCGCGTCCGCCGCGACAACATTGCGTTGCAGCAGAACGCGACCCTCACGTTCCACCCGACCGACAACGACAACATCATCTGCTACAGCAAGACCGCGGGCGAGAACGCGATCATCTGCGTCGTCAATCTCGACCCGCACAATACGCACGGAAGCTGGATCGACCTCAATCTCGAGGCATTGAAGCTCGAGACCGGCCGCCCGTTCCAGGTGCACGACCTGCTGAGCGGCGCGCGCCACACCTGGCACGGCCCGCGGAACTTCGTGCAGCTCAATCCGCACGTCGTCTCGGCGCACATTTTCCGCATCCGCCGCCGTGTGCGCACCGAACGCGATTTCGAATACTTTTTATGAACGTAGAACGTAGAACGCGGAACACGGAACGAGCGCTCGTGCCGGCCCTTCGACCGTTCCGTGTTCCGTGTTCTACGTTCCAAGTGAATTATGACTGACGACCTTTGGTACAAAGACGGGATCATCTATCAGACGCACGTCCGCGCGTTCTACGACAGTAACGGCGACGGCATCGGTGATTTTCAGGGGCTCGCCCGCAAGCTCGATTATCTGCAGGATCTCGGCGTCAACATCCTCTGGCTGTTGCCGTTCTATCCGTCGCCCTTGCGCGACGACGGCTACGACATCGCCGACTACACGGCGGTCAATCCGAGCTACGGCACGCTGGCGGATTTCAAGGCCTTTCTGAAAGAGGCGCACCGCCGCGGAATCAAGGTCGTCACCGAGCTGGTCATCAATCACACCTCCGACCAGCACGCCTGGTTTCAGAAGTCGCGCAATGCGAAGCCGGGCAGCCCGTGGCGCGATTTTTACGTCTGGAGCGACACGCCCGAAAAATACCGCGACGCGCGCATCATCTTCAAAGACTTCGAAACCTCGAACTGGGCCTGGGATCCGGTCGCCAAGTCGTATTACTGGCACCGCTTCTTCTCGCACCAGCCCGACCTGAATTTCGATAATCCCGCAGTCCACGAAGCGCTCTTCAAGGCGCTCGACTTCTGGATGGACCTGGGGGTCGACGCGTTCCGCCTCGACGCCATTCCGTACCTCTTCGAGCGCGAGGGGACGACGTGCGAGAACCTGCCGGAGACGCACGAGTACCTCAAGAAGGTCCGTGCGTACATGGACGAAAAGTACCCGGGCCGCATGCTGCTCGCGGAGGCGAACCAGTGGCCTGAAGATTCATTGCCGTATTTCGGCGACGGCGACGAATGCCACATGGCCTTCCACTTCCCGGTCATGCCGCGCATGTACATGGCCCTGGCGATGGAAGACCGTTTCCCAATCATCGACATCATGGGCCAGACGCCGCCGATTCCGGAGAATTGCCAGTGGGCGATGTTTCTCCGCAATCACGACGAGCTGACCCTGGAGATGGTCACGGACGAAGACCGCGACTACATGTGGCGGACGTACGCGAAAGACGTCCAGGCGCGCATCAATCTCGGCATCCGCCGCCGCCTTGCGCCGCTCCTCGGCAATCACCGCGGCCGCATTCACCTGATGAACGGTCTCCTCTTCTCGTTCCCCGGCACGCCGATCATCTATTACGGCGACGAGATCGGGATGGGCGACAACATTTATCTCGGCGACCGCAACGGCGTCCGCACGCCGATGCAGTGGAGCGCCGACCGCAACGCCGGCTTCTCCCGCGCCAATCCACAACAGCTTTTCCTGCCGACGATCATCGATCCGGAGTATCACTACGAGCAGGTCAACGTCGAGGCGCAGCAGGGCAATCAATACTCGCTGCTCTGGTGGATGAAACGCCTCATCGCCATGCGCAAACGCTACAAGGCGTTCGGCCGCGGCACGATGGAGTTCCTGCACAGTGAGAATCGCAAAATTCTCGCGTATGTGCGCCGCTATGAAGACGAAACGATTCTGGTGGTCGCGAATCTCTCCCGCCTCGTGCAGTGTTTCGAGCTCGATCTCGGTGAATACCGCGGCATGGTGCCGGTGGAGCTCTCGGGCGGCACGAAGTTCCCGGTCATTGGCGAGCGTCCCTATTTCCTGAACCTCGGGCCGTTCGCGTTTTACTGGTTCGAACTGAAACGCGAAGTCGCGCCGGAGATCACGACCCAGGACGCGCCGCTCATCGGTGCGCGAACCTGGGACGAGATCTTTGCGACTCGCCAGCGCGATGCACTGGAGCGCGCACTCATGGCCTATCTGCCGACGCGGCGCTGGTTCGGCAGCAAGGCCCGCGCAATCAGCGGCATTACGGTGCGCGACGCGGTGGAACTGCCGGACGACAATCGCATCGCCATCCTCGACGTCGAATTCACGGAAGGGGAACCGCAGAGTTACCTCCTTCCGCTCGGTGTGGCGAACGTCCGCCGCGAGCAGGATCAGTCGCGCAAAGTACCGGTGATCGCCCGTTTGAAGGAGGGCGCAGTTCTGTACGAGCCGGTGCAGGACGAGGCTTTCGCGAATGCGCTGCTCGACACCATCGGCCGCAAGAAGGCGCTCAAAGGACAATTCGGCAGCATCGCCGGTGTGGCCACGCGCGCGTTCAAGGAGCTGCGCGGCGACGGCAAGCTGGACACCCACGTGCTCGGCGTCGAGCAGTCGAATACCGCCATCATTTATGGCCAGAATCTCTTCCTGAAGCTCTTCCGCCGGCTCGAGCCGGGCGTCAATACGGACATCGAGATCACCCGCTTCCTCAATGAGGAGACGACGTACGCGCACACGCCGCGCGTGGCCGGCACGCTGGAGTATCGCGACGAGCGGACGAATACGCCGACCACCGTGGCGATCATGCAGGGCTTCACGCCGAATTCCGGCGATGCCTGGGCATACACGCTCGACTCGATCGGCCGCTTCTATGACCGGCTGCTCAGCGATCCGATGGCCGTCGAGCGCATCACCAAGGCGATGCCGCAGGAGAAGGTCTTCACGCTGGCCACGAAGCCGCTCCCGGACATCGCCCGCGAAACGATCGGCAGTTATCTCGCCGACGCGGAGCTCCTCGGCCAGCGCACCGCGCAATTGCACATCGCGCTGGCTTCGGGCACGAACGATCCTGCCTTCGCGCCGGAGCCGTTCACGCCGCACTATCAGCGGTCCATTTATCAGTACATGCGCACGCAGCTCGTGCAGACGATGCAGGTGCTGCGGCGGCGCGGCAAAGACAATCCTGAATTCGCCGATCTCCTTGCGCGTGAAGACGACCTGCACCAGCAGATCCGTCTCGTGCTCGAGGGCAAAATCGACGCACAACGGATCCGCGTCCACGGCGACTATCACCTCGGCCAGGTGCTCTATACCGGCAATGATTTCGTCATCATCGATTTCGAGGGCGAGCCGGCCCGTCCATTGAGCGAGCGCCGTCTCAAGCGCAGCGGCCTGCGCGACGTCGCCGGCATGCTCCGCTCGTTCCATTACGCCCCTTACGCGGTCGTCTTCGGCGCCGCCCCCGGCTCGTATGTGCGTAAGGAAGACGTGGCCCGGCTCGAAGCGGGTGCGCGCTTCTGGCACCAGTGGGTCAGCGCCGCGTTCCTCCGCGCCTACCTGACGGAAAGCGGCAAGACGCCGCATCTGCCGAGCACGCGCGAAGGGGTCGAGGTGCTCCTGACGTCGTACCTCATCGAAAAAGCGCTCTACGAAGTCATTTACGAGCTCAATAACCGTCCCGACTGGGTGAAGATCCCGCTCCGCGGCGTGCTCGACTTACTCGATTAGGAGATCCAACGATGCAGCAGGCCAAACGCGGCGACACCGTTCACGTGCATTACCGCGGCACACTCGACGACGGCAGCGAATTCGATTCGTCGGCCGGCGCAGAGCCGATCGTCTTCA
Source organism: Thermoanaerobaculia bacterium (assembly GCA_036388835.1). Taxonomy (GTDB): domain Bacteria; phylum Acidobacteriota; class Thermoanaerobaculia; order Gp7-AA8; family Gp7-AA8; genus QHVT01. The sequence continues at coordinate 6,151 of DASVRB010000025.1, forward strand.
CTCTCGGCGCCGGCGAAGTCATCCCGGGATTCGAAGAGGCGATCGAAGGGATGTCCACCGGCGAAAAGAAAACGCAGCACATCGAATCGCAGAACGCCTATGGCGATCACCGCGACGAGCTCGTGTTCACCGTCCCGAAAGACCAGATGCCCGAAGGTGGCTCCGACATCGAAGTCGGCGACATGCTGCAGGTCGGCTTCCCTGACGGCAGCACCGCCGCCGTCCAGGTCGCGGATGTCGGCACCGACTCCGTGACACTCGACGCGAACCATCCATTGGCCGGCAAGAACCTCACCTTCGAGCTCGAGCTCGTCTCGATCGATTGACGCGAGCGCGGGTTCCTGTGGAGCGGCGGGCTTTAGCCGGGCTTTAGCCCGCTGAACATCTAATCGTCGGCGGGCTAAAGCCCGCCGCTCCACCGTTTTGGAGTGCGGCGACGCCAGTCTCCGCTTTCGCGCCTCCTGAAGAAAGCGGTGGCTCGCGCCACCGCACTCCAAAGCGCCGCGCTACAATCCGCCTCCTCACCCATGCGCGACTTCGTACTCCTGCACGTCAATGGACAGCCGCATCGCATCGAAGGAGACCGCGCATTTCTGACGCTCTCGCGATTCCTTCGATATGACCAGCGCGCCACCGGCACGAAGATCGTTTGCGAGGAAGGCGATTGCGGCGCCTGCACGGTGCTGGTCGGGCGGCGCGAGAACGGCGAGCTCAAATACCGGCCGGTCAACTCCTGCATCCAGTTCCTTTTTCAGCTCGATTGCACGCATGTCGTCACCGTCGAAGGTCTCACTCGAGATGGCGAGCTCACGCCGGTGCAGGAGGCGATGGTGCGCTGCCACGGCGCGCAGTGCGGCTACTGCACGCCCGGCTTCATCATGGCCATGGCCGGCATGTGCGAAGAGGACTCGCGCGACGCGCGGCGCGGACTGACCGGCAATCTCTGCCGCTGCACCGGCTACGAATCGATCATCAAAGCAGCGAATGAAGTGGTCGACCAGCCGAAAGTCGCGCAGCTCTACGACAGCGCCGCGATCTTCGATGCGATCGATACGGTGGAGCGTGAGCCGGTGCAGATCGGCAACTTCGCGCGTCCGGTCGAATTGAGCGAAGCCATTCGATTCAAGGCGGAGCATCCCGACACCGTCATCGTGCAGGGGGCGACCGACTTCGGCGTCTGGCGCACGAAGCGCGCGTTCGCGCCGGCAGCCATCCTCTCGCTCGACGGCATTGAAGGCCTCAGCGACGTCCGCGTCGACGACGGCATGCTCGTGGTCGGCGGCCGCGCATCGCTCGCGCAATTCGAGCAGGCCGTACGCGAGCTCGTCCCCGCGCTCGCACCGGTCATGGAGCGCTTCGGCTCACCGCAAATCAAGAACGCCGGCACGCTGGCCGGCAACATCGCCAACGCGTCACCGATCGCCGACACGCTCCCGTTCCTGTATGTGATGGACGCGAGCCTCGAGCTCACCGGCACGAACGGCAGCCGCACGGTTGCCATCGCTGACTTTTATCTCGGCTACAAGAAGCTCGACCTGCGCGCCGACGAGATCATTACGCGCATTTTCGTGCCGCTGCCGTCGAGCGACGACACGCTGCGCCTCTACAAGATCTCCAAGCGCAGCCATCTCGACATCTCGACCTTCACCGCCGCGATGCTGATGCGGCGCAATGACGGCCGGATCGACTCGATGCGCGTCGCGTACGGCGGCGTCGGGCCGGTCGTGCTGCGGCTCAAGCAGACCGAAGGATTTCTCGGCGGGCGTCCGTTCGCACGCGAAACATTCGTCGAAGCGGGCGAGATCGCGCGCGGCGAGATCGCGCCGATCGCCGACGTGCGCGGCTCGAAAGAGTTCCGCCTGCAGCTCGCCGAAAACATCATGAGCAGGTTCTATTTCGAATGCGAGGCGGCGGAATGACGTCGTATGTCGGCAAGGACGTGCCGCACGATTCCGCGCGCGGTCATGTGACCGGCGAGTCGATGTACGTCGACGACCTTCCGCCGCTCGCGAACGAGCTGGTGGTCGACTTCGTCTGGTGCCCGCATGCACGTGCGCGGATCAAGTCGATCGAGCTGGCCGACGCGCAGCTCCTCGACGAAGTGGCCGGTCTCTACACGTACGAAGATCTTGCGCACAACGCGTTCGGGCCGGTCACCAAAGACGAGCCGCTGCTCGCGGAAAACGAATGCTTCTTTCGCGGGCAGCCGATCGTCGTGATCGCCGCGGAATCGCAGGAAGCGGCGAACGCAGCGAAACGCGCGATTCGCCTTGAGTACGAAGAGCTCCCGCCGATCCTGACGATCGAAGAAGCGATCGCCGCGAATTCGATTCTCTGCGAGCCGCGCTACATCCGCCGCGGCGACGCGGACGCGGCCCTCGCGACGGCCGAGCACGTGCTCGAAGGGGTGTTCGAAA
>DASVRB010000026.1:0-4618 GCA_036388835.1 Thermoanaerobaculia bacterium
ACCGCGTTCAGTTTCGGTCCTGCCGCCACCGTGCTCACCACCGCATACGCCAAGGCCGCCTGAATCGCCCAGCGCATGAACGCACGCGATCGAATTCCGCGCGCGAAGTTCAGCGTACCGACCAGCAGGTACGCGACGTACAGGAGCTTGCCGGCCTGGTAGACGAGGTTCGCCGCGCCGCTTGCGAGCGGCTCGGTGACCATCAACTCCGGGAACGCGTACTGAACGACCACGCCGGTGAGCGCGACGACCAGCGCGGCCCAGGCGAACGTCCATTGCCGAAAGTACGGCTGCGGGCGCGGGTGACTGCGAAGAAGCGCGGTGAAGAGGCCGACCAGAAGGACGGCACCGGCGAGTTGGCTCAGAAGGCCGTTGACGGCGATCAGAGCGCCAATCTGGTCCTCAGTCATACGAAACAAAACCGGCGTAATTGATGTGTGGGCCACGCGCCGGACGCGACAGTGGCGAGCAATAGTAGCGCGCTCGCAAAGACACGTCTGCGTTGACGTCGCGCGGTGCGCTGCGCGACACGTGGTGGAGCGGCGGGCTCTTAGCCCGCCGACGTGTCGATGCTCGGCGGGCTAAAGCCCGCCGCTCCACTTCTACGGTTGAGGGCCGAATGTTTCGCTGATCAGCGCGGTGTCATCCGCGTTGATGTCGCGCAGTGCGGCGCGCACGCGATCGAGGAACGGATCGAAGCCGGCGGCGAGGACGACCGACTCTTTGATCGCGACGCGGTTGCGCTCGATCAGCGTTTCGATCGAGCCGCTTTCGTGGACGATGTCGCCGGCGCGCGCGAGTGGATCGAAATCGCCGGCATAAAGGATGTGCCGCTGGTCGGGCTCGTACAGCACGATGATGCGGCGGCGATCTTTTTCGGCGAGCAGATGCAGGACGTTACTGCGCACCGGCGCGATTCCGACATCGCCCGCGATGAAGACGACGCTGCGGCTGTCGCCGTCGGGGATGAAGAAGTCGCCGTACGGCCCGTCGAGCCGCACTTCCGCGCCGACTTCGAGGTTGCGCAGCGCATCGCCGCCCTTGCCCGCGCCGGTCCTCACGCAAAGCTGCACGGCCTCGGGGCGCTGCGGCGCGGAGGCGATGGTGTACGCGCGCGAAACGCCTTCGGGAAAACGAAAGCTCACCCACTGTCCCGGCTTGAACTCGAACGGCTCTTCGAACGAGACGGTGAGCTGAACGACGCTCGGCGCGAGCTGCTGGATCTCGGTGACGATCGCCTTTTGACGCATCGCGGCAGATTGTAATAGTTGTGCGCCGTCGTTGCAGGCGTCAGTACCACATGCCGGACTTGGCGAGCTTCGCGATCTTCTTGAGGATGCGGTCCTTCTTGAAGCCGCGGAGGTAGTCGACGAACAGCGTCCCGCGCAGGTGATCGATCTCGTGGCACATCGCGCGGGCCATCAGCCCTTCGCCCCACATCTCCCGCTGCTCGCCGTTGCGGTCGAGGTAGCGCAGTTTCACGCGCTCGGGACGCGTGACCACTTCGACAAAGTCGGGGATCGAGAGGCAGCCTTCTTCCTCAGTGATCTCCCCTTCGCTCTCGATGATCTCGGGATTGATGAACACGTGGCATTCGCCGGGGCGCTTGCCGACGGAGAGGTCGATCAGCATGAGCTGTTTGGAGACGCCGACCTGATTCGCGGCGAGGCCGACACCGGGGGCGGCGTACATGGTGTCGATCATGTCGTCGATCAGGCGCTGGATCGATTCGTCGATCTCGGTGATCGGCTCGGTCGGATCGCGGAGCACGTCGTCTCCGTATTTGCGGATGGGGAGGATCATCGTTTTTTCAGGCTCTCGATCATCGCCTCGACCGTGTGATTCGCGCGCTTCTTGTAGAACTCGTCGAGCACTTTGCGGATGCCTGGATGCTTCGAGAGCACGCCGTCGAGTTTCGATTTGTCGAGTCGCAGCAACTCGGTGCGCTGCGACGCCGTGATCGTCGCGGTGCGAGGTTTGCCGCTCAGAACGCTCACTTCCCCGAAAAAATCCCCTTCGCCGAGGCGGGCCAGATAGAGAGAGCCGGCAGAGGCGCCGGTGCCGCGGGTGTAGACCTTCACCTCGCCGGACGCGATGAGATACATCGACGTGCCGGGGTCGCCTTCATTGATGATGACGCTCCCCTCGTCGTGCGTCTCGAGCTCCATCTCGCGCACGATCGCCTCGCGCTCGACTTCGCTCAGCACTTCGAACAGCGCGCTTTTCGGGACGGGTCGCGAGAACAGCGGCTCGCTCTTTCCCGCTTCGCTGGCCGGCTCCTTCGAAGGAATCTGCGCGCGGAGCTTCTCCCCTTTTTTGCGGACGGCGATCGCCTGCACGGTGAGGCCGTTGTCCTCGTAATACTTGGCCGTGGCCTCGTACTGCTCGACCGCGTCGTCGGCCATGCCGGCGCCGGCGAGGGCATCGGCGTACTGCAGGCGGATGCGTGGGTTGGAGGGATATTTTTCGTGCTCGCGCTTGAGGAGCGGCACCGCGCGTCCGTATTCGCGCCGCGCGAGAAGGCTCGCGCCGCTTTCCGTTTCTTCAGCCATCGTTCTCGATTCTAGCTGCTGCCCGTGCAGGCCGAGTGGAACTGCCGGCGTCAGTCGCTCAGCAGCTCACATTCAAAACTTGATCCGCTGCAGCTCGGCCTTCGCGGATGAGGCGGTGCTCGAGTACGGATACCGCTCGATCACCTGCTGCAGCGTGCGGCGCGCGAGTGCGAGATCGCCCGTGCGTGCCTGCGCGAGCGCGGTTTTGAAAAGCGCGTCCGGGGCCTTGTTCTGATCGGAGAATTCGTTGACCACGCGCGTGTAGTAGCGAACGGCGTTGGTCAGGTCGCCGGCGGCAAAGTAGGTCTCGCCGATCCAGAAGAGCGCGTTGTCGGCGAGGTCGCCGGTGGAGTCGGAGGCGAAGACCTGTTCGAAGCCGCGGCGCGCGTCGGCGTGACGTCCGCGGCCGAAGAGCATGATCGCTTCGCGGTAATCATTGGCGAGCTGCGCGCCGATGAGCGCGCGCTGCGGCTCGGCGTCGCCGGCGGGCGTTGCTGCAACCTCGCGCGGTCCGGCGGTTTCTGGCGCGGGCTGCTGCCGCCGCGTCACCGGGGCCGCTGCAGGCGCTGCGGCCGTCGTCGCGGGAGCGGCCATCACCGCTCCCCCTTCGACCTGCGCCAGCCTGCTGTTCATGACGTCGAGGCGCTCGAGCAGCTCGGTGAGCTGCGTCTGCAGAGCGTTGACGCTCTGCGTGAGGGCGGGGTCGGCGACCGGCTGAGGCACGATGATCGGAGCGGCCCCGTCGTCGTCCGTGGTCGACGTGCAGGCGGCGAGGAGGACGACGGCGAGGACGGCGAGTTTCTTCATGCTTTGATCTGGCTCAGGCGTTCTTTGGCGCGATCGGCGTAGTCGCTTTCGGGGAACTCGGTGACCACGCGCTCGAAGTAGAGCCGCGCTTCGCCGGAACGTCCGAGGCGCGTGAGCGCGGTGCCGAGATCATAGAACGCGCCGGCCCGGTCGTTGTAGCGCGCATACGTATCGATGAGGTAATTCAGCCGCTGCACGGCCGCGGTGTAGCTGCCGCGCTTGATGTAGAAGCGCGCCACCAGATGCTCGTGTTTCGCGAGCCGGTCGAGGACGTCCTGCCGTTTCGCATCAGCCTCGGCTTTGAGCGGGCTGTTCGGATAGGTGCGCAGCATGTCGTCGAACTTCTCGAGCGCCTCGCGCGTTTTCTGCTGATCGCGGTCCGGCTTCTCCATCTGCTTGTACGAGGTCATGGCGATGCGCAACATCGCGTAATCGGCCTGCTCGCTGGTGGGATAGCGGTTGATGAAATCGCGGTATTTGTACTGCGCCTCGATGAGGTTCACCGGATCGCCCTGCTCGAAGAACGTGTCGGCGATGCGCAGCAGGCTGCGGCGGCCGAGCGGGTCGTTCGGATACGTTTCGTAGATGTGCGAGTAGTACGTCCGCGCGCGCTGCCACTTCTCCCGCGTGAAGTTCTCCTCGGCGGTTGCGAAGAGCTGTTCCTTCGAGAGCTTCATCAGCTCGGGATCGAAGGCGGGCTGGTAGACCCGCGGTCCGCGGTTGCACGCCGCGACGACGAAGAGCGTCGCGATCATCAATGTCATCTGTTTGAGCTTCAAGTGGTGTCCCCCTAAATCTTCAACGTGCTAACAGCATCTCGGATCGACTGCATTGCAGCGGCGCGATCGGGCCGGCCGAACACGGCAGAGCCCGCAACGAGGATCGACGCGCCGGCTTCGACGACTACCGGCGCCGTCTTCTCGTCGACGCCGCCATCCACCTCGATCTCGACCTGCAGCCCCCGCTCGCGAACGAGCCTGGCGATATGACGGATCTTGTGCACGACAGGTTCTATGAATTTCTGCCCGCCGAATCCGGGATTGACGGTCATGACCAGCACGTAATCGCAGAAGTCGAGCGCGGCGGAGAGCGTTTCGGCGCTCGTGGCGGGGTTGATGGCGATGCCGGCCTTCGCTCCCCCGTCGCGAATCATCTGCAGCGCGCGCTGGAGATGCGGCTCGGTCTCGACGTGAATCGAGATCATGTTCGCTCCCGCATCGAGGAACGCGCCGATGTACTTCTGCGGCTCGCTGATCATC
>DASVRB010000027.1:0-10074 GCA_036388835.1 Thermoanaerobaculia bacterium
ATTTACCAACGCGCTCACGCGCGCTTCATCGCTGGAAAGGTAAGTTAGTGCGTATGGGCTTTAGCCCGCCGACTGTTTGATGCTCGGCGGGCTAAGAGCCCGCCGCTCCACTGCGTATCGCTCGTCGCATGCGCATCGCGAGATGCCCTCCCTTGCATCCGACCCATCCACATGCAATACTGAACCACGTGGTTCAGTTTCCCGCCGCCCGCCTCAATCTCTCCTTCGCCGCGCTTTCGGATGCGACCCGGCGTGGGGTGCTCGAACAGCTCGGACGTGCCGACTGCTCGATCACGGCGCTCGCTGAAACGTTCCACATGACGCTCACGGGGATGAAGAAACACGTCGGGATCCTGGAGCAGGCGGGGCTCGTCTGTACGGAGAAGGTCGGGCGGGTGCGGACCTGCAGGCTCGGCTCGCGCCGTCTGGAAGAAGAAACAGCATGGCTGGAGAGATACCAGCAGCTCTGGGAAGCACGATTTGATGAGTTGGACAACGTTGTCGAGCAGTTGAAACAGAAGGAGAAGGTCAATGGACGCAAGAAAAGAGAGTGAAACCCCGGTAAAGAGCCGCACAAAGATGGAGCGGACGTCAGATCGTGAGCTGGTCATTACGCGGACAGTCAACGCTCCCGCGCGCATCGTGTACGAGGCCTGGACGAAATCCGATTTATTCGCGCAGTGGTGGGTACCGAAATCGTTCGGCTTGACGCTCGTGTCCTGCGAGATGGATGTTCGTGTTGGCGGTCAATACCGTCTGGTCTTCCTCCACGGCGGATCGGAGGTGGCGGTCTTTGGCAGATATACCGACGTGACACCCCCCTCGCGCCTCGTCTGGACGAATGAAGAAGGTGGCGACGACGGTCCCATCACCACGGCGACTTTCGAAGAAATCGGCGGCAAGACACTGGTGGTGCTGCACGATCTTTTTCCCTCGAAAGAAGCTCTCGACGCGGCCATGGCCTCCGGAGAGAAGAGCGGTATGGACGAGACCTTCAACCAACTGGACGAGTTCCTCGGCGCGGGGAGCCTGGCCCAGGCCTGACCGTTCATCCGACGGCGGCCTCGCTGCGCGCATTTGGAGTGCGGCGGCGATGCCGCCGCTTTCCTACTAAGCGGTGGCTCGCGCGACCGCACTCCAAACGCTTTATCCTCTCCCCGGATGAACGCGCGCCCCATTCTGCCGCTGCTCCTGTGCATCGCAGTCACCGCCGGCGCGCAATCGCTCGCGGCACAATCGACGAGCACACCATCGACCGATCGCGCGGTGCTGCGGCGCGGCATCGCGCACGAGCAGGCCGGCCGTCTCGCGGACGCGGCGCGCGACTACGCGGCGGTCGTCCACGCCGCGACGCGCAGCGGCGATCGCGTGCTCCTCGGCGACGCGCTCACCCATCAGGCATATCTCCAGTATTACCGCGGCGACATCAATCAGTCGCTGACGAACGCCCGCCGCGCGTACGACCTGCAGGCCGCTGCCGGCAACGCCGCAGGGCGCCGCCAGGCGCTCGAGCTCATCGCCCACGTCTACGCCGACGTCAGCGTCGGCCAGTACGACCGCGCGGTCGAGTACTACCGCCAGCTCCTCGCCGAATTCGAGGCTGCCCAGGGCGGTGCGGGGATCGCGGATACGCAGTTCAACCTCGGCAGCACGCTCGAACGAAAAGGCGACCTCCCCGCCGCGCTGGAGTGGTATCGCCGCGCCCTCGCCTCGGAAGAAAAGCTCGGTCGTCGCGGCGAGGCCGCATTCGTGCGCCGTTCCATCGGCGTCACGCTCGGCAAACTCGGACGCGCCGAGGAGGCAATGCCGCTGCTCGATCAATCGCTGAAACACTTCGTCGAGAGCAAGGACACCGAGCGCGCCATGGTGGTGCGACAGTCGCGCGGAATCCTCCTGCGCAAGCTCGGACGCACCGCTGCCGCGGTGGCCGATCTCGAAGCGTCGCGGCGCTGGTTCGCGTCGACAAAGAACATGCGTTTCCTCGAAAAAAGCGAAGACGAGCTGGCCGGCGCGTACGCCAACGGCGGCCGATGGCACGACGCGTACGACGCGCGCACTCGCCACATCGCGTTGCAACGCGAGCTCGCGGAGAAACTGCGCGTCGAGCACACCTCGCGACTGCGCGTGCAATTCGATGCGGAAAAGAAGGAACAGGAGAACCGCGCCCTGATGCGCGAAGCCGCCGCCGCGGCGCGTATCCGGCGCTTGCAGACCGTCATCCTGATCCTCGGCGCGGCGATCATCCTCACCCTCGCCTTCATGGCCGTGCGCCTCGTGCGCGACGCGCGCCGCATGCGCGTCATGGCCATGACGGACGAGCTGACCCGCCTCCCCAATCGCCGCCACATCCTGGCCGCCGCGGAAGAAGAGCTGCAGCGTGCGGCGACCAGTGGCGCACCGTTCTCGCTCCTCGCCTTCGACATCGATCACTTCAAGCGCGTCAACGACACATACGGCCACGCGGCCGGCGACGCCATCCTGCAACGCATCGCCCACGCCTGCCGTACCGCCCTCCGCCCCGCCGATCGTCTCGGCCGCACAGGAGGCGAAGAATTCACCGTCCTTCTCCCGTCAACCGACCAACCCGCCGCCCTGCTCATTGCCGAGCGCCTGCGCGCCACAGTCGAATCCCTCGACTGCACCGACATCGCCCCCTCGCTCGACATCACCATCAGCCTCGGCGCCGCACAATGGAAGCCGCCGGAAACCCTCGCCCGTCTCGCGGCCCGTGCCGACGCGGTCTTGTACAGAGCGAAAGAGGAAGGACGAAATCGGGTAGCGGCGTAACGCCGTTCCAGTGGAGCGGCGGGCTTTAGCCCGCCGACTATCGGTTGCTCGGCGGGCTAAAGCCCGCCGCTCCACAAGATCGAACTTCCCGGCTGATCCAGTCACCTCACTCGGCGGCGATCAGGTGTGGTGGTGAAGAAGCGCGGCAGGATCGGCACCGCGCCCTAGCTTGGCGGGTGTTCCCGCAACATCTTCTGCACCCTTTCCACCACCTCCGGCAGTTTGAACGGTTTCCCCAGAAAACTATCCGCGCCGGCCGCTAATACCGCTTTCGTTTGTGAGGCATCGGCGGACAGGACCAGTACGGCGACCGGGTTTGCCGCCTTTACGGTCTGCAACTGGGCCAGTACCTCGAAGCCGTTCAGTCCCGGCATCTGCAGGTCGAGCAGGATCAGGTCGTAGCGGTGCTCGAGGTGCAGTGCGGCGACGTTGCGCGGCTCCGTTACCGCGGTCACGTCCGTGAAGCCGGCGCGGCGGAGGGTCTGGTCGAGCAGACGGACATTCGACAGCTGATCGTCGACGATCAGGATTTTCGGGGCGGGTGCATCAGGTGGAGGAACCATGATTCTCGTCCGCGAACGCCAGGGCCAGATTCACCGTCTCCATGAAATCGCTCACTTTGATCGGCTTCGTAAGATAGCGGAAAAAGCCGGCATCGAGCCCCTTCTGAATATCGCGCGGCATCGCGTTGGCGCTCAGTGCGATCACCGGAATGTGCTTCGTCGCATTGTCATCGCGGAGGATGCGCATCGCCTCCAGTCCGCTGATTCCCGGCAGGTTGATGTCCATCAGGATCACGTCCGGCAGACAGGCGCGCGCCAGCTCCACGCCGCGATTTCCATCGACCGCGCTCAGCATGCGCAGGTCATTTCGCCGGCCGATCAGCCGCTCCACCAGTTGCATGTTCGCCGGGTTGTCCTCGACGTACAGCAGCGTGCGGAAGCCGGCCTGCGTGGCCGCCTCCGATTCCGCGATCGCCACCGCGTCCGCGGTCGGCGGTAGCGTCAGCGGCGCGATCGACGGCAGCTCGACCGAGAACACACTCCCGACGCCGACGCGGCTCTCCGCCGCAATCACCCCGTTCATCAGCTCCACCAGCCGCTTGCTGACCACCAGACCGATGCCGGTCCCCTCTTCGCCGTTGAATTCCTGCCCCAGACGATTGAACGGCTGGAAGAGCTGCGCGACCTTTTCGGGCGGCAGGCCGGGGCCCGTATCGGCGACCGTGATCCGCACCCGTCCCGAGCTGCTGTTCGCCGTGCAGGCGACTCGTACCGAGCCGCCGGCCGTGTTGTATTTGATGGCATTCGACAGGAGGTTGATCAACACCTGCTTGATGCGCGTCCGGTCCGCATTCACGCAGAACGTCGCGTCGCTGCGCGGGACGCTCATCGTGATCCCGCGGCGCTGCGCCAGCGGCTCGATCATGGCGTGGCATTCGAGCAGCAGCTCGTCGAGTGCCACCGGCTCCATCGACATCGACAGCTTCCCCGACTCGATCGTGGCCAGGTCCAGCACCTCGTTGATCAGCTCCAGCAGATACCAGCCGGCATTGAGGATCTGGATGATGCTCTCGCCCTGCGCCGGCGTCGGCGACGGACTGTCCGATTCCATCAACTGAGCAAATCCGAGGATCGCGTTGAGGGGGGAGCGGAGCTCGTGACTCATGCTCGAAAGGAAGTCGGACTTCGCGAGGTTCGCCGTCTCCGCCACCGCTTTCGCGTTCGTGAGGATCGCCTCGAGTCTCTTTCGTTCCGTCAGGTCGCGCGTCAGCTTCGCGAAGCCGCGCAGATTGCCGTCGTGATCGCGAATCGCGGTGATGACGATGTGCGCCCAGAACAGCGAGCCGTCCTTGCGAATGCGCCATCCTTCATCTTCGTGCCGGCCGCTCGATGCGGTCTCGTCGAGATCGCGCTGCGGCTTGCCGTCCGCCACATCTTCCTTCGGATAGAACGAGGAAAAGTGCTGACCGACGATCTCCTCGCTCGAAAAACCTTTGATGCGTTGCGCGCCGCTGTTCCAGCTCACCACCCGTCCCCCCGGATCGAGCATGACGATCGCGTAGTCGGTGACGCTCTCCACCATCAGTCGGAAGCTCTCTTCCGTCCAGCGCAGCTTCTCTTCCGCGTGGCGGCGCGCGCTGTTGTCGGTGCCGATCAGCAGATATCCGATGATGGCCTGCTCGTCGTCGCGCAGCGCCGTCACCGACACCACGGCCGGAAAGCGGCTGCCGTCCTTCCGGATGTAGGTCAGCTCGTAAATATCCTCGATGCCGCGCGACGCCTTGAAGGCGAGCGCTTCGAAGCCAGGCGTGATCGGCGTTCCGAGCTCGACGCTCAAGGCGGCGGCGCGGGCGATCACTTCCTGCGGATCGGAGATGTCGGCCGGCGTGATGCGGTCGACGACGTCCGCCGCGGCATAGCCGAGCATCCGCGCCGCACCGACGTTGAACAACTGGATGACGCCATGCTCATCGGTGGCGATGCTCGAAAAATTAGCGCTGTTCAGGATGGCGGTCTGGAGCGCTCCCGTCTTGAGCAGCGCCTCCGCGCGGCGAAGCTCCCCGGCCGCCGCGGCCTTCTCACCTCGGCTCAGGGCACGGTCGGATCGCTTGGCGGGCGGAGCTCTGAATAATCGAGGTGCGGTCATGATAATTCTTTCACTGCATTCACTTTACGAGCCACGTGGCAGCGATGCCGCAAGGAGTGGCTCAACCCATGACAACCAGTCGCGCGAACTCCGTCTCTTCTACCGCCAAAGCGCCGACTGGAATCGCCGGGCTCGATGAGCTCACCGGCGGAGGGTTGCCGCGCGGCCGCACCACGCTCCTCGTCGGTGGCTCGGGCTCAGGCAAGACCATCCTGGCGCTGCAGTTCCTGGTGAATGGCGCGCAGCAGGAGGACGAGCCCGGCATCTTCGTCGCGTTCGAAGAGACACCGGCCCGCATCATCGCAAACGCGGAAACGTTCGGCTGGAACCTCCCCGCGCTCCAACGGAGCGGCCTCGCGTTCATCGACGCGCAGCCTGCACCAGACCTCGTCCAGTCCGGCACGTTCGATCTCAGCGGCATGCTCGCGGCCCTCGGCGCGAAGGTGGAGGAGCTCGATGCGAAACGGATCGTCTTCGACGCGCTCGACATCGTCCTGGCGCTGCTCCCCGACTCCTCAGCCCAGCGCCGCGAGATCTATCGCCTCCACGCCTGGCTGCTCGAGCGCGAACTGACCGGCGTCGTCACGCTCAAGGGCGACAGCGACGGCGAGCGCGGCACGGTCGGACAGCCCCTCAGCTTCATCCAGTTCATGGTCGATTGTGCCGTGATCCTCAATCACACCGTCGTCCTCGGCGTTTCGCAGCGCAACCTGCGCGTGCAGAAATACCGCGGCTCGGCGTTCGATGAGAACGAGTCGCCCTTCCTCATCGGCAAGAACGGATTCGAAGTCGCGGTCAGCCGCACCATCCGCCGCGCCGATGCGGTCGTGACGAACGAGCGCGTGGCCAGCGGCGTGGAGCGCCTCGACACCATGCTCGGCGGCGGCTACTACCGCGGTGCGAGCGTCCTCATCACCGGCTTTCCCGGCACCGCCAAGACGACGCTCAGCGGCGCGTTTGCGGAGGCCGCATGCGAGCGCGGCGAGCGGACGATGTTCGTCAGCTTCGACTCCGACTCCAATGAAGTCATTCGCAACCTCGGCTCGGTCGGCATTCGCCTCCAGCGCTTCGTCGCGGACGGCACGCTGCACATGGTCTCGGCCCGCACGATCACTGGAAGCGCCGAGACGTACCTGGTGCGCATCAAAACGCTCGCACAAGCGCACCGCGCGCGCTGCGTGGTCGTCGATCCGATCTCCACGCTCTCCAAATCGGGCAACGAGCTGACCGCGCACAGCGTGGCCGAACGGCTGATCGACTGGTCGAAAGCAGAGGGCATTACGCTGCTCTGCACGAGTCTCCTCGATGAAATGTCCAGCCAGTCCGAGGCGGGGTCACCGCTGCAGATCTCGACGCTGGCCGATACGTGGATTCATTTGAACTACGTCGTGCAGGCGGGCGAGCGCAATCGCGGCATGTCCATCATCAAGTCGCGCGGCACCGCGCACTCGAATCAGGTGCGCGAGCTGATCCTGAGCGACGCCGGCATCACCGTCACCGACACCTACACCGCCGGCGGCGAAGTGCTCATGGGGACTATGCGATGGGAGAAGGAAAGCGCCGAGCGTCAGGCGAACGAGCTCGAGGCCGTCACCGCGAAACTGAGAAGCGTCAAGCTCGAAGCGGAACAGGCAGAGCTCGAAGCGCGCGTCAAACTGCTGCAGGTCGAGCTGGCCGCGAAGATGACGGAAAAATCGGTGCTGGCCCGCAGCGCCGAAATTCACGAACAGGAGTTGTCGCTCGGCCGCGCCCGCATGCGCGAACTGCGAGGAACGGACGTCACGCGCGAGGACGCGAGCGTGACGCGATGAGCGACGACATGTATTCGTTCCGGCTCTACATCGCCGGCGATGCGCCGAATTCTCTGCAGGCGATTGCGAATCTCGCGCAGCTCTGCCAGACGCACATCCCCGACCGCTATGAACTCGAGATCGTCGACGTGCTGCTCGAGCCGAAGCGCGCACTCACCGAATCGATTTTCATGACCCCGACCCTCGTCACCGACTCCCCTTATCCCGGCCACCGCATCGTCGGCACGCTCAGCCACACCGAGCCGATTCTCCAGATCCTCGGCCTCGGCGCCGCCAAACGCCGCGATTTCGCGGGGCTCAAGGATCGAACCGCGGCGCCGCAGTTGCGGTCGTCGTAAGCGGCGCGTTCGCGTACATTCCAATCAGCGCGCGCATCCCGATCAATAGAAGGACAAACTCCACCGCCAGCCGCACGAGATTCGCCGTCTCCCATACGCGGAATTGCGCCGCCGCTTCCGCCGGCGACGAATACTTGCGCAGGATGAGGCTCCAGATGAGAGGGGCCATCCACACAACGAGCACGATCGAGACGAGCAGCGCGCCGACGGCAAACACCACGATCCATCGCCGCTCGCGCCACGGCAATGACCGTGCAGCGAAGCTGGCAACCGTCGACGCGAGAAACGGCCAGATGGTCGTGAACACGAAGAAAAAAGGCACCGTCGACGCCCCCTCCCCCGCCTTCACATATTGATCGATCGTGCGAGGCGGATCGACGCTCCACACCGGAACGACCATCATCGCGTTGAAGGTCTGCCCCCCAACCCAGATCGCCCAGACCACGACCGCAATCCACGTACAAACGCGCGCGAGTGCCACAGTCCCACCTCGATTGTGATTTGCCCCGATGCTACCTCTTTCGGAGTGCGGTGCCGCCAGTCACCGCTTTCACTGACGGCGGCACCAGCCGCCGCACGCCAAAAGCAGTAAAAGCGGCGACTCGCCGTTTTGGAGTGCGGTGACGCCAGTCACCGCTTTCCTAGACGGCGGCGCCAGCCGCCGCACGCCAAAAGCAGTAAAAGCGGCGACTCGCCGTTTTGGAGTGCGGTGACGCCAGTCACCGCTTTCCTAGACGGCGGCACCAGCCGCCGTCACCGCGGCCCTGCCGCGCCGTTACAAAGCGGCGGCACCGCCGCCGCACGCC
Organism: Thermoanaerobaculia bacterium; assembly: GCA_036388835.1. GTDB lineage: Bacteria > Acidobacteriota > Thermoanaerobaculia > Gp7-AA8 > Gp7-AA8 > QHVT01. The sequence goes on from DASVRB010000027.1 coordinate 8,392, forward strand.
AAAAGCAGTAAAAGCGGCGACTCGCGTCGCCGCACTCCATACACTGATATCGTCCCCGAAAATGAAGAAACCCCTGCTAATTCTCAGCCTAGTAATTCTCGGATGTACCACCGCGCATACCCCCACAGGCGAGAGCCGTGCTGAAGTCGTCGACTACGTCCAGCGCGCGGCGAAGCTGGTCGCAAGCAGCGGCGCCGGAGCGTGCGAAAAACTACAGCGTCCCGATTGGTTCAGGAACGACTGGTATGTATTCGTTCTCGACGCCGAGGGCCGCACAGTGTGTCATCCAGCCCGACCCGAAATGGTCGGCCGCCCGTCGCACGACTTGATCGACGCCGCAGGACAGCGATTTGGCGATGAGTTCATGCAGGTGGCGGAGCGTGGCGGTGGATGGGTCGATTACTTGTGGCCGCGGCCGAGCTCCTCGACGCCGGAAAGCAAAAGCTCCTACATCCTTCCCGTCACAACACGAACCGGCGAGCGGTATGTCGTCGGCAGCGGCGGCCACGCGGTTCATTGACCTCGGACCAGCCATTAAGACGAGGTGGAGTATTCGAGCCCTGCAGTCGCTTTCGTCCTGCAGATGAATACCCACGACACCAACCGCCTGCAACCCGAACGGCGGAGCAGCGTCAGGATCCTGACGCTGAAGAATGCCGGATGGCTGACCCTCGCCCTCCTCGTACTGTTCATCACCTATTCGACCTACATGGAGCACCGCGCCCGCGGCACGGCCGATTACGGCCGCCTCTATGACGAAAGAATCGAAGCGGCGCCGCCCGCGAAATGATTTCGAGCGATCGGCGATGGCGTATCGTAGTCACCCATGATCGTGCAGAGAATTGCGGCCTTTTCAGACGGCAATCGTGGCGGCAATCCCGCCGGTGTCGTGATCGCGGAAAACTTCCCGAGCGACAGTGAAATGCAGCGCATCGCCGCGGAGGTCGGCTTCTCCGAAACAGCCTTCGCCACGCGTCAAGACCGTGGATGGCGCGTCCGCTATTTTTCGCCCGAATCCGAAGTGCCGTTCTGCGGACACGCCACCATCGCCCTCGGCGCGGCGCTCACCGCGCAATACGGCGAAGGAAAATTCGACCTCACGCTCAATGACGCCACTATCAGCGTCGAAGGACGTCAGGCCGGCGAGCTGATGGCGGCCACGCTGCAATCGCCACCGACGCGCAGCGCCGCGATCGCACCTGAGATTCTCGACGAAGCGCTGGCGCTGTTCGGCTATCGCCCCGAAGATCTCGACCCGCGCCTGCCGCCCGCGCGCATCCACGGCGGCGCCGACCATCTCCTCCTCCCGCTCCGCAGTCGCGAGCTCCTCGCGGCGATGCATTACGACCTCGACGCCGGCCGCACCTTCATGCGACGCGAGGGCTTCATCACCGTGACCCTCGCCTACGCCGAAACCGCGCGACTGTTCCACACCCGCAACGCCTTCGCCTCCGGCGGCGTGTACGAAGACCCCGCCACCGGTGCCGCCACCGCCGCACTGGCGGGCTACCTCCGCGAGCGCAACTGGCCCCACGGCGGCGCAATCGAAATTGTCCAGGGCGAAGACATGGGCAGCCGCTCCCGATTGACCGCCGAAATCGCGGAGCCATTGGGCAGCTCGATCCGCGTCTCCGGAACCACACGCGCAATCGATTGAGGTCGAGGTCCTGGTGGAGCGGCGGG
>DASVRB010000028.1:0-4281 GCA_036388835.1 Thermoanaerobaculia bacterium
CCGCAGGTTCAGCTCGACCACGATGGCCCAGTGATCCGAGGGGCCGCGGCGAATGACGTCGGCGCGGACGAACTCCCAGCGCGGATCGCAGAAGACGTAATCGAGGCGCTGCCGCGTCATCGGAAACGTCGCCTCGCGCACGTCACCGCAGATGCGCAGATGCCCGTGCGAGAGCAGCGTCTGAATCTCGTCCGCCGCCGGCGGCACGTTGAAATCGCCGACCAGCACGTGCGGCAGCGAGCCGCGCGCGGTGATGTCGCCGAGCTCCGCGATCTGGCGCATGCGCGCCATTTTCAGCAGCCGCCCCCAGGCGGCGAGATGGGTGACGAAGAAGGTGAAGTCGAAATCGCCGAGGGCGATGTCCGTCTGCAGCACGGAGCGCGGCTCGCCCGAGCCGGGGAGCGGATAGACGTACGCCGATTTGATCGTGCCGTGCGTGAGGACCGCGTTGCCGTACTCGCCGCCATCCATGATCGTGCTGCGGCCGAAATGCAGGTTCATCCCGGTCAGATGCGCCAGAGCTTCGCCCTGGTGGATGGGACCGACGCGCGTGTGGTTGTGCACTTCCTGCAGCCCGACCACGTCAGGCCGCACCGCGGCGATCACCTCCGCCAACTTCGGCAGATGATCCTCGCGCCGGATCGCGGCGTGTCCCTGGATGTTGTACGACATGATCTTCAGACTGCTCATCCGGGTGGATGTGAACGAAGCGAGATTGATGCCGTGTGCTCGCTTCGCTCGCGTTGTCGGTGATCGGTTGTCGGTTGTCTGCGGTGTTTTGCCTGGGCGCCGCGCGGCGTAATCCGCACGAGGAGTGATCACCTGTCGACTAGCAGCGTCTGTCGCCCAGGCAATGCTGCGCAGACAACCGACAACCGACAACCGACAACAACAACCTATATCCTCCCCCCCAATGATCAGCGACCTCGACTCCCTGATGCGCGCACGCAACATTGGCGCGGTGATCGTGCCGATGCACGAGGCGATGCATGCGTCGTTTCGGTGGCTGGCGCGGGGGGCGAAGGTGACGCGGGGGTATGCGATCAAGGTGGTCGATCGCGAGCCGGTGCTGGTCACCTATCCGATGGAGCGCGACGAGGCGAAAGCGACGGGGCTCGAGGTGCGGCTCGTGCACGAGTTCGATCACGAGCGGATCTTCCGCACCGCGCCTCACATGGCGGCCGCGTACGCGGAGTTCTTCGAGCATGTGTTGCGCGAGCTCGGCGCGACGGACTCGGTTGCGTTTTTCGGCAATGTCCCGGTGCAGCTCTACCTCGGTATCGCGGAGTCGCTGCAGCGCCGCGGCCTGCGCGTGCATCGCTCGAACGGCGAGGACCTGATCCAGCTCGCGCGGAAGCGGAAGGAGCCGTGGGAGATCGAGGCCATCCGCTCGGTCGGCGCGCGAACGGAGGAAGTGGTCGACGGCGTGCGCGCGATGCTGCGCGAACGAACGCCGTCGCTCACGCTCGGCGATCTCAAACGCTTCGTCTCCTCGGAGATCGCCCGGCTGGGGATGATCGAGGATCACGAGACGATCCTGTCGCAGGGCCGCGACGCCGGCATCCCGCACTCACGCGGCGACGCAACGGCGCGCGTGCGCGAGTCGGTGCCGATCGTCCTCGACATCTTTCCGGCCGACAACACGAGCGGCTACTTTTTCGATCTCACGCGGACGTTCTGCGTCGGACGGGTGCCGGAGGAGCTCGCGCGCATTCACGCCGAGGTGCTGGAGGCGTTCACGAAAGCGCGCGACGCCGTGCGGCCCGGAACACGCGCGTCGTCGTATCAGGCGCTGGTCTGCGACTACTTTGAAGACCGCGGCCACGCCACACTCCGCTCGCATCCTCAGACGCTGGAAGGCTACGTCCACTCCCTCGGCCACGGCGTCGGCCTCGACATCCACGAAAAGCCATCCTTCTCCCTCGCCCACAACGACCTCGTGGAAGTCGGCGACATCATCACGATCGAGCCCGGCCTCTACTTTCCCTCCCGCGAGATCGGCGTCCGGATCGAGGACACATTCGTGGTCACGAAGGATGGCGTCGAAACACTCTGCAGAGGCGACTACGGCCTGGTGCCGTAAACAAAAACGCCGGCCTTTCGGCCGGCGTTTCAAACCTCGCGCGAAGCGCGATTTACAGGTTGCGGTCGATGAAGTTCTGCAGGGCGTTTTTGGGCGCGGCGCCGACCATCCGGTCGACCAGCTTCCCGTCTTTGAACATCATCAGCGTCGGGATCGAGGTCACACCGAAACGCTGGGCGACCACCGGGTTGTCATCGACGTTGAGCTTGGTGATGACGGCCTTGCCGTCGTAGCTCGGCGCGAGCTCTTCGACGATCGGACCGATGATGCGGCAGGGACCACACCACGGCGCCCAGAAATCGACGAAAACGGGCTTTCCGCCGTTGAGGACCTTGTCGAAGTCGGCATCGCCGATCTGCTGCACTGCTTTCGAATCTGCCATTACTGGATCTCCTAACGTTGTGCCAGAAATCGGGGGTGGCGGCGCGTTATTCCCCTGTCACCGGACCGTATCTGCGCGAACGATGCCCGCCCCGATTGGCACGTTGCTCGCGAACGACGCTCTCCAGAAATGTCCGAACGGCGCTCGCACAACCGGCCCGAGACGTCAGACCGGAGGTCTTTTCCCAGGCCGCCGCTCTGGCTCAATATTCTTCTTCTCCTCCTGGGAGTGGGCGGAGTGCTGTTCGCCCGCTACCACCGCGAACGGGTCTCCGAAGAGTTCGCCGACGTCCTCACCGCCGAAGCGCGAACGCCGGCGGACGCGAAAAAGCTCAAGGAAGAGCTCGCGGCGATGGACCTCACCCGCGGCGCGCTCGAGCGCGAGCTCGAGTCGCGGATGAAGTTCGTCAACAGCCTCAAATCAGAGAACTTTTACCTCTCCGTCGACACCCAACGCCGGAAGCTGCGCTTCTACTACGGCGACACGGTCCTCCGCGAAGCAGACCTGACCATCGGCGAGTCGAAAACGATCAAGGCGGCCGACAAAACGTGGACGTTCATCCCGCTCAAGGGCGCGTTCCCGATCGAGGCCAAACTGGTCAGCCACGCCTGGCGCGTCCCGGAGTGGGTTTACGCAATGAACAACCAGCCCGTCCCGCCCGAACGGCCCTCCGTTCCAAACGGCCTCGGCGCGTACGTGCTGTTCCTCCCCGACGGCTACGCGATCCACACGCCGCCGAGCGCGGAGAGCCCACTCAAAGGAGCGAAACCGGGCTCGTACATGGTTCCGGAAGACTTCATGCGCGCCGTCTGGCCGCGCATCCACAGCGGTAAAACTCAGGTCTACATCTACTAAAGGGATTCCTCGATGCCTCGTTGGGTTGGATTACTCGGATCATGGGCGCTGCTGGTACTCGGCCTCGGCGTTCTCGGATATGCGGTCGCGGCAGAAGCGATCACGCTGTCGGACGCGAAGAAGCTCGAACGCGTCCGCACCATCGATCGCATGATGGAAAACAAGGTCGCGGAGCAGGTCAGCAATCTTCAGAAGGAGATGTCGCAGAGCAGCTCCCAACTGACGAACCTGCAGTCGGAAGTCGCCTCGACCGCAAAGAAGATCGAGGATCTGCACGACAGCAATTTCGTGATCACGGTCTCGACGACGGAGAACAAGGTTTACGCGCGCCGCAACGGTCAGCTCGTCTTCGAAGCGGTCTGCTCGACCGGCAGCAACTCGACGCTGCAGACCGGCGGTCAGACGAAGGTGTTCCGCACACCGATTGGCCGTTTCCGTATCAAATCGAAGGAAGAGAATCCGAAATGGGTGCCGCCCGACTGGCACTACGTCGAGGAAGCGCAGAAGAGCGGCATGCGCGTCGTGCACCTGCCGCGCGGCGGCTCGGTCGGCGGTCTTTACGTCCGCGGCAACAACGTCTACTCCGACGGCTATGAACTGCCTGAAGGAAAGCTCATCGTCCGCGGCGGCGCGGTGATCATCCCGCCGGTCGGCACGCGCCAGCGCCAGTTCCCCGACGTCCTCGGCACGCACCGCCTCAACCTCGGCGACGGCTACGCGCTGCACGGCACGCAAGCGGTCGACAAACTCGGCCAGAGCGTCTCGCACGGCTGCGTGCGCCTTCACAACGACGACATCTCCCGCCTCTTTCAGATGGCGAGCGTCGGGGATGAAGTGATCATTTACTAAATCTCCCCGTCATCCTGAGCCGGCACGGCCGGCGGCGCTTGTTGGCCAAGCCTCGGGCACGCTGTACTACCTTTGCCGGCCTTGATGAGGGCAATGACATCGTCGATGTCAT
>DASVRB010000029.1:0-6794 GCA_036388835.1 Thermoanaerobaculia bacterium
AGAGGTGTGCGCGGTTCCTGTGGAGCGGTGGCCGCTTCGGCCACCGACGTTCTCGCGTAGAAACGGCGGGCTAAGAGCCCGCCGCTCCACAGAGCGTTGCGTGGACGACGAGCGCGCTAGCGCGTCACGTTTGCGACCGGCGTTACTTCAACTCCCGTGTAGTAGTGCCGCAGGATGCGATCGAACGTCCAGCCGCGGAACGCTGCGCCGTATGCGCCGACCTGACACATGCCGGTGCCGTGGCCCCAGCCTTTTCCGTAGAACGTGTAGCGATCAACACCATCCGCATCGCGCGTTTTATCGAAAACGAACAGGTTGTCCGGCACGTTCAGCGACCAGCGCACCGGCAGTCCGCTCAGCGTGAACTTGCGGCCGCCTTCGGCGGTGAACTCCATCTCGATGACGCGCTGCGAGGCGTCGGTGCGGAGCGGCCGGAGGTCGACGAGCTGCGTGAGCGGCTGGCGGCGGTTGATGGTCGGCACGAGCTCGTCGGCGCGGTAGCTGCGCGTCCAGTTCGCGAAGTTCGAGGTGCGATCGAATGAGGCGCCGTCAAAGTTCGCGAGCACGATCGCCGCGACCGGCGTCTTCTTCGGCGAAAGAATCACGGTCATGCGATCGCCGACCAGCACCGGCACGCTCGCGTACTCCTGCGCGCGATCGCCGAGGCGGCGGAAGATCGGGATGCCCGTGGGAAGCGTGTGCGACGTCACCTCCCCTTTCTGCTTCAGCGTGACGCGGCGGCCTTCCACGCGCTGGATCTTTCCTTCCGCGTTCGTCAGCACCGCATGCTCGCGCACCCACGAAAGCAGCAGCGCGTAGAGCTCCTCGCGCGGCATCGGCTGCGCGAGCGAAACGCGGTCGATGTACTGCGTCGGATTGATCCCGTACTTGGTGAGGAATGACGCGACGAGATACGGCACCGCGTCGGGGTTGCCGGTCTGCGGAAAAAAGTACTTCCGGTCTTCCGGCAGCGTCAGCGCGCGGCCGGCGGCGTCGAGACCCATCACCGCGGCGAGGTACTCGAACACATCGCCGCGTCGTGAAGAGGCAGGCAGCGGCTGATTCATTTCCGTTCGGCCGGCGAGCGTCATCGCCGCGACCGCGGCACGCTCGACTTCACGCGCGCTCCAGGCGTCGCCGCTGATCGGCGTGCCGGTGAGCGCCGCGAAGAGACGCGCGTCGATCTGCTGGTCCGTGAGCAGACCGCTGTCGGCACGGCCGGCAATCGTGACCATGTCGAGCTCGACGCAGCGCACGCGCTTGAGATGCGGATCGTTGCGGCCGGGAAACATGGTCGAGACGTCGCTGGTCTCGCCGCCGCACGTCGAGGTGTAGAGCGTGTCGACCGGCTTGCCGCCCATGGTCAGGATCAGTCCGGAGGTCTCGCGCACGGCGCGCGTGGAGAGCTCGTGCTCGGCCGCAAATCCTTTGTACGCCTGACACGCGGGGCCGGGGCAGATGTCGTATCCCTCGGCGCGGAACTGGCCGAGGTTGCGGACCGCGTACGTGCGCGCGGCGACCGCCTGCGCCTTCAGCGCCTCCACCTCGTCGTAAATCGTCGGCCCCATCTCCGCCGGCACGACGCCGTAGAGGTACTCCTCGAAATTGAGCTCGTTGATGATGTTGATCAGCCCGCGCGCGCTGATGAACAGTTGCGCGGACGAGCGATACGGCTGCTTGTCGATCGTGATCGTCTCGGCGCTGACCGGCATCACCGTCAGAACCGGCCCGTTCATCGTGTAGCGGTTGCCTTCATCGTCGACCACTTCGATGCGCTTTTCGAACGGCTGCTCCGAGGGGCGGCGCACCACGAGCAGTTCCTTGCCGTAACCGCGCTCCGTCAAATTTGCGCGCGTCGGCGTCGCTTCTTCCGAGGTCGCAAAATCGCCGGCCAGAATGCGGTACTGGCCGTTGGCGACATCGAAGACCGTGTCGACGCGAAGCTGCGTGTCGGTGCGCAGGCGGGTGGCGAGCGCGGTGGCGCTCGACTGATCGGAGATCGCGCTCACCTGCACCGCGTAACGCACCGGTGCGTTCGCAAGCGGCGCGGTCGCGGTGAAGCCGCGCCGCAGCATGGCCGGACCTTGTTCGGAAACGAGGTAGTAGCCGTCGGCGGTGCGCGGAAACGTGACGGTCGATTGATCGCTGAGCAGGCCGACTCGAATGCGCGGCTCGGCGATCGTGCGCGGCAGCGAGGCAACCGGCGTCAGGGCGTTTTCGGAGCGCGCGGTGGCGGGCTGCTCGACCGGCCGGGTGGCGGAAACGTCGGCGGGGGTCGTCCTGTCCGGCGTGCTTGCCGTGGGCGTGGTCGCACAGGAGATCAGGGAGAGAGAGAGAAGGAGAGCGAAGCTGATACGGCGCATGGTCCTCGTGCAGAGCAAAAAAAAAGCCCCCCGCGGTTTGATCCGCGGGGGGCCGGGTGAAACAACTGGACTGAAGCCTTACGGCATCCGGAGATTGATCACGACGCGGCGGTTGCGCAGGCGGCCTTCCGCGGTCGCGTTGTCGCCGGTGGCGTTCTGCGTGCCACGGCCTTCGACCGTGATGCGCGCAGGATCGATCCCGTGACGGCTGACCAGGTAGTCGCGAACTGCCTCGGCGCGGCGGCGATCGAGATCGCGGTTCGCACCGGTGTTCTCACGATCGTCCGTGTAGCCGATGACTTCGGCGGTCGAGGTCGGCTCCTGACGCATGCGCAGGGCAACTTCGTCGAGGATCGCCTTGGCGATGTTGGTCAGACGGGCCGAACCAGCTTCGAAGTGGATCTCATCGGTGCGGAGATCGACCGGCTGGCGCGGGACGACGACCGGAGTGTCAGGAACCGGAACCGGTGTCGGAGCCGGCGCGGGCGGCGGCGGCGGAACCGGAACCGGGGCCGGAGCCGGCGGCGGCAGTGCCGGCGCGAACGCCAGCGGAGCGAACGTCAGGCCGACGAGGCCGGACAGACCGCAATCGTCGAGCTCCGTGAAGCGGCACTCGTCGTTGTTGTCGAGGAACTTCGCAACGTTCCAACGGGCGCCCGCATTGAACGCCCAGCCGCTGGTACCGAACCAGTGGCGAACACCGGTCACGAGGAAGATCGGGTTGTCCGGCGCACGCTCACCACCCGTGTACCAGATGGTGTTGATCTCGCTGATCCAGTTCGTCGTGCCGAAGCGCGTGAGCGGAACATTGAGACCGGCGTCGAGGCGGAACTCGTTCGGGATCGACATGTCACCGGCACCATTGATGCCGTCATCGTCGTCTTCGCGATCGCCGCGCATGATGTATTTCGCGGACAGAGAGCCGATGCCGCGGGTCACGTGTGCGCCGATACCGAAGTCGGTTGCACCGGTCGTGATCTCGTCGTCGCCGGTCGGCAGGTCGACGGAGCCGGACAGCGCGAAGCGCGTCGGGGAGTCCGTCGGCGAAAGGCCGAACTTGGTGGCGAGACGAATCGCGCCGAGACCGCTCTCGGTGAACTCACCGCGATGAAGATGGCCGTTGATGAAGCCGGCCCGGTCGCCGCCATTGCTGACGAGACGGTCCCACGGGAGCATTGCGCTGATCTCCCAGTTATCGGTCAGACCGACACCGAGGGAGGCGCTCAGACGATAGTGGTCGTAGCTCATGTCTTCATATCCGCGCGCCGAGGGCAACGCGAACTCACGAGCTTCGCCTGCGGTCATATCCCAGTCATTCAGATAGACGCCGAACGACCAGGTACCCTGACGGAGCGTATCCGCCGTCACGGTTTCGAAGAGGCCCGTCTGTCCCGAATGAGTCGGAGCAAAAAAGCGGAGCTGCTCTTCACGAGTGATCCCGCCGGTAGTGCCCATGGTGGCATCCTGAGCGAGGACCGTTGGAGCAAGGATCAAAAAGCACAACAGGGGAAACAGCAACCGATGCTGGTAACGCAACAAAGTCACACCTCCTAAACTACTTCGCACGGTTCACGGTCCGCAGCTACAATACTTCGCGCCGCTACAAAACGTGTGCCAGCGAGTTTCACAAGCCTTTGTTGTAAAGACTTCAGGCCCTTGACTTTACCATACAGCGCTGTGGGCGGGACGACTCTGCCCGCCGGAAAAGGATCAGCTCCGACATGCCCGTAACCCGCTTTGCTGCCGCACTTACGCTTTTCGTGTCGCTCGCGGCACCGCTGCCGGCACAAACGACCACGCCGCCTGCAGCTCCTCCGTCACAGCCGCAATCGAATCCTTCCCCCTCGACACCGGGAGTTCTTTCCGATGCCGCGGCCAGTGCTTATGAGCGCCGCGACAACCTTCCCGCGGTCAACATTTACCTCCCCGAGGGACAGGCCAGCGTTCGATTGAGAAAATTGATCCGGAACGTATTGTTCGAAAGCCAGATCGACTACGAGTTCGTCAACGGCGACATCTCCACGTTCCTTCGCTACAAGTACTACGCACGCAATTACACCTATCGCCTCGGCCTCTTCGACTCGATCGAATTTCCCGACCTCGCTTCAGGCGGCGACAATGAAGAATACGAGCGCGTTCGCGGCGGTCTGCTGCTCGTCGGCGTTCCGCGCGATTACAACAACAGGTACTTTTTTCTCGTCCAGAACGACCAGCTCACGTTCGGCGACCTGCAGCGCCCCGACAATCAGACCAGCAACATTTACACGAAGATCGGCTACCAGTACGGCACGCAATTCGACGAGCGGATGAACGCCATCGTCGGCGAACAGCGCGGCCGCATCACCCCCGTTCTCACCGCCTTTCGCGAGATCGGGCCGCAGCGCACCGGACTTGCCGCCGCCGTGACTCAGGCCGCGAACGTTCTCGCCGCCGACTACAACTACACGAAGTTCGAGATGGAGGGGCTGCGCCGATTCGATCTCACCGAGACGGCGTTCATCTTCTCGCGCCTCCACCTCGGCACGTTCCTCTCCTACTCCAAACTCGGCGCCGACGAGTTGCCGGAGCCGGAGGACCGCGACGGCGACGGCGAGCCGGACGTGCTCCCGCAATGGCAGCGCTACGATCTGCCGCAGTACGAGCTGTTCCGCCTCGGCGGACGCGAGGCGCTCAAGTCGGTCCGCACCAACGACCGCTCCATCGGCACGCACGAAGTTCACCTGACCAACGAGTTCTTCGCGCCGGTCTTCCGCAACAAGGACTACTCGATCGGCTCACTGCACTGGAACACGATGTATGGCGTTGCCTATCTCGGCGCCGGCGCGGTCGCGTTCGAAACGGACGAGCTGACCGATCCGGTCGTCGACGTCGGCCTCGGCACCGAGTCGGCCCTGACGTTCGGCGACTACGACGTCTATCTCTCGATCCTCGTCGCGCACACGGTCGTGCAGCCGGACGACATCAAAGGCGGGACGCGCTTCCTCTTCGCCGTCCGCACAGTCCGCTAGCTCCGAAAAACTCCGCAAACAACAAAAAGCCGGGCCTTGCGGCCCGGCTTTTCGTTTCGTTCGTGACTCGTCCGTTTGTAGTTGTGGAAGTGTGGGTGTTGTGTAGGAGCGGGTTAGAACCGGTTCAGGGTGACTTCGAGGGCTTTGACGCCATCGATATTGCGAAGGACCTGCATCGCAACGTCCTTCTGCAGTTCGCGCTGGACTTCACCGGCGACGCGGAGGTTGCCGTTGTCCGAGGTCACTCGGAAGTTGCAGCCTTCGAGAGAGCGGTGGACGGAGAGCTCGACTTCCGCGGCGCGGGCGATCTCGGCGTCGCGGTTCTCGACGACCTGGACGAGGTTGGCGACGCGCGTGTAGCCGAGGCTCTGGGCGACGCGACCGACTTCCTCCGCCTGCGCCTTGTCGAATGCACGGCCGCGAATGATCACAATGCCGGCAATCTCATAAACCTGCAGGCGGTCGAGCGACGCGCCGGCCTGGATGAAGTTCGGGGTGAGGTCTGTCGTGGCCGGAACCGCCGCGGTGGCGACGGGGGTGAGGGTCATCACGAGTGCTGCGATGGCGACGGCTTTGGTGATCGTGCGCATCATGTTATTTGCTATCTCCTGCCCTCGGGAATAGCATCGCGCGTGCCAATTTCTAGATTGCGTCCGACGAATCACTTAGCGCGAGCTCGCTGTAATTATTTCTATCGAGCCCGACGATCGACGACTCTTCATCAGAGTACGGCTCCGCCTCGGTGTGATGGATGTAGACGCGGTAGAGCAGCGTGACCGCGAGCGCGATCACGAGGATGAAACCGGCGAGGGCCAGGATGCGGCGCACGCGCTCCGAGGCAGCAACGGATGTGCCTGATGGATTGAGGATTGAGGATGAAGGATTGAGGATGAAGGATTGCGAAGCGAACGCTACCCTCCGGCTCAATCCTCAATCCTCAATCCTCAATCCTCAATCCTCAATCCCCAATCCTCAATCCGCCTCACCCAATCCCGTACAATCGCCCTTCCATGCCCCGCATTCGCGTCCTCCCCTCCGATCTCGTCAACCAGATCGCGGCGGGTGAGGTGGTCGAGCGGCCGGCATCGGTGGTCAAGGAGCTGGTCGAGAACGCGATCGACGCCGGCGCCACCACCATCGACGTGCTTCTCGAGAACGGCGGCAAAAAGCTGATCGAGATCCGCGACAACGGCTGCGGGATGTCGGAAGAGGACGCGCTCCTGGCCATCGAGCGCCACGCCACCTCGAAAATCCGCGACTTTGACGATCTCACCCGCGTCCGCACGCTCGGCTTCCGCGGCGAGGCGCTGCCGTCGATCGCCAGCGTCGCGCGGCTGACGATCGAGAGCCGGGTGCGAGGCGCCGACGGGTGGCGGCGGACCGTCGACAACGGCCGCCTGGCCGGGGAGGGGCCGGCGCCGCT